>NZ_JBHJWQ010000009.1:0-237132 GCF_042266885.1 Streptomyces sp. NPDC056061
CAGCCACCTCATAGACGGCTGCCTCGCCGAGACCGGCCCGACTGTCAGGCCCACCTGACCAACCATGCGACATCACGAGTCCAGCCTCAGTAGCCCCGGTAGCGGCGTGGCACCCCATGGGACACCCCTGCCCGGCGCGCGATCTCGCGCAGTCCCAGCGACGCGGAGCCCTCGTTGATGACGAGGTCCACTCCGACATCGATCAACCGCTCCCGCAGCGACTTCTCGTTGTCCATGTCCACGGGCACTGTCCACCAGGCAGGAGTAGACAGTGTCTACTCCTGCCTGGCGGCTCGCCGCCGCGGCGCCCTTGCCGGTGACCGCGGCCATCCGCGGGCAGGGACGGTCTCGCCGCCGCGACCCCGCCGACGGCCGCGTCGGCTCAGCCCTTCGGACCGGTCAGGTAGGCGTCGACGACCCGCATCGCCTCTTCGGTCCCGCCCCTGCGGTAGAGCCAGTGGCCCACGACGTCCATCGTGAACAGGGTCGCCTTCGGGAAGGAATCCGCCATGCGTCGCGCGCCCGGCAGAGGAGTCGCCAGATCATGGGTGGCGTTGACCACGAGAACGGGCGGGAGATCGCCCTTCGCACGGGCGGGCCGGGGCTTGGGCGGCATGGTCCAGCCCTGGCAGCCGAGAACGATGTCCAGCGCCTGGGAGTTGTAACGGACGTGCGGGGCGGCCTTCGCGACCCTCTCGCGGATGGCCCGGTACTCCGCGTGGTCGCGGATCCGGAAGTCGTAGTCCCGGCACAGCACGAGCCGCGAGGCCATCTCCGTACCGGAGGGGATCCAGCGGACCTCCCCCTTTCCCGTGTGCAGGGCGGCAAGTTGCCGTGCCGTCTCCTCGACGCTTCCCTTGCCGAGTGCGAAAGTGAGGAAGCCGGCAAGCTGGTCGGCGTCGACCTCGGTCCGTGTCGGGCCGTTCGGGCCGGGCTCGCGGAGCGTGCCCGCGTCGGCGCGGGCGAACAGCTCCTCGGTGACGGCCGTCACGTCCTTGCCGTTGAGAGCACAGCCCGTGTCCTTCTCGCACCAGGCAGCGAACCGTTTCAGGGTGTTCTCGATGGCGACACTGCCGTCGGTGAGGTACCGCTCGGCGTTCGGCCGGTCCGGGTCCATGGCGCTGTCGAGGGCCAGTGCGCGAAGTCTGCCGGGGAACAGGCGCGCGTAACGCTCGCCGAGGAAGGTGCCGTAGGAATGGCCGATGAAACTGATCCGGCTCTCGCCGAGGGCGGCGCGGATCGCGTCCATGTCACGGGCCACGCTCTCCCCGTCCATGTGGGCGGCGAGCGGCCCCGTCCGCTTCAGACAACTGTCCGCCAGTTGGCCGTTAAGGGTTCGCAGCTGCCCGAACTCGGCCGCATCGCGCGGGCGGGCCGGGATCGACTCGTTGATCGTCTCGTCGCAATCGGCGCTCCTGCTGCGGCCGATGCCGCGCGGGTCGAAACCGATCACGTCGAAGCGCCGGAGCATGTCCGGGGAGTAGCCGCTGACGGGGTCGTCCGCGTAGAGCGCGTCGTCGGCCCCGGAGGCTCCGGGGCCGCCCGGGTTCGACATCAGGACGCCGATCCGCCGCGTGGGGTCGGTGGCCGGGTACCGCGCGACGAAGATGCCGGTCTTCGGGCCCTGCGGCTTCGACCAGTCCAGCGGCACCTCCACCGTCGCGCACTGCGCCTTCGGACTGGGATCGGGGTAGGGCGGCTCGGCCGCGGGACAGGCACCCCAACTGATCGGCGGGACAGCGGCGGTGGCGCCGGACGGCTCCCCGGCGACCGCCGCGCCGGGGGCGGCGAGGACGGCCGCGGAGGCGGAGAGGGCAAGGATCGCGGAGGCGACCCGCCGCCCCGCGTTCGGTTTCGGGTTCACACGCGTGCTCGTGTTCATGCGCGCCACTGTCACGGTCCCGCATGACGGCGCCTCCATGAGCACAAGGTGAGAACGTAACAAGGGGTTCCCGTCAGCGGATGAAGCGGGAACGGTTGACCGCCGCCGGCGTGCCGGCCTCCGGCCGTGTGGTCTACGTCCCGCTCGACCTCGACCGGGACCCCCTGGCCGAGGGGCTCCGCGCCCACGGCTTCGACGACGGCGAACCGGCGGTGGTCATGTGGCCGGGCGTCAGCATGTACCTCGGCGCCGATACCGTCGCCCGGATCCTGGCGGCGGTGGGCAGGTTCGCCGCCGGCACGGAGCTCGTCATGGACTACCTCCTCCCCGAGGGGCTGCGCGACGCCGCCGCACAGCGGTACGTCGACGCCGTCGCGCTCTTCGCCTCAGGGCAGGGCGAGCCGTGGAAGACGTTCCTCGCGCCGGACGACCTCGCCGCCCTGCTGTCCGACTGCGGCTTCGATGTCGTGGAGAGCGTCCGTCAGCACGAGATGCTCGATGCCGCCCTGTGGGACCGCCGGGACGCACTCGTACCGATCGATCTGTCACGGATCGCCCACGCGCGGGCGCACGGACGGTGACGGCCGCTCCCGGTGCCGCCCCGTACGGACCCGGGTCTGCTACGACATGAAGGCCCGCGCCGCCCCGGACGGGGGCGGGGTGGTCCCGGCGCCGGGCGCGGCGCAGCTACCGGAGTTCCTGGATGCGGACCATGTTGCCCGCGGGGTCGCGGAAGGCGCAGTCGCGGATGCCGTACGGCTGCTCGGTCGGTTCCTGGACGACCTCGGCGTCGCGGGCCCGCACCTTCTCGAAGGTGTCGTCGAGGTCCCGGGTGGCGAGCAGGATCCAGCCGTAGGTTCCCTTGGCCATCATCTCCGTGATGGTGCGCCGCTCGGCCTCGGTGACGCCGGGGTCGGCGGCCGGCGGCGCGAGCAGGATGGACGTGCCGGGTTGGCCCACGGGGCCGACCGTGATCCAGCGCATCCTGCCCTGACCGACGTCGCCGCGGACCTCGAAGCCGAGGGCGTCGCGGTAGAAGGCCAGTGACGCGTCCGGGTCCTCGTGCGGGAGAACGCTCGTGTGGATGGTGATGTCCATGATGATCAGGCTACGGGCCGTCCCGCGATCCGTGGGGGATCAGCGCGCGGAGCGGAACGCGGTTGCTCCAGGGCCGGGTACGACACGATCCGCATCGGATGCACCTTCGGGCCGGCCACCCGCGAGCGGTCGGCGGCCGGCCACGTGATCCAGCCGTCCCGGACCGCGTCCTCGGCGTCGGCCCCGGTACCGAGGACGTGCCCGGCTTCGGCCACGCCCGCACCGTCAGGACGCCGGGCCCCCTCCGGCGCTTGCGCCGTCCGCACCGGCGCCCGGTCCCGCGACGGCTCCGAGCAGCCGGTGGGGCCGCGCACCGGCAACGTCGTACGCGTCCGTGACCGGTGCGTAGAGCAGGCCACGCGCACCGTCCTCGCCGACGAACACGTGCGCGGTGCCCATGCCGGGAGGCGGAGCCGCCCGTAGTCGGTCGGCGGTGGCCTCGGCCCATCGCGCGGCAGAGGCAGACGACGCCGGCCCACTCCCGGCGTGCGAGACGACGATCACGTCGGTCGTGTCGTCACCGGCCCCGTCCGGCACGACCGTGTGCGCCAACCGGTAGCGGACCAGCCCGGGACGCCGGATCCCTGGGATCTCGCGGTCGATGTTGCCGACCATGTCGGCCCGGTGCTCGCGGACGAAGGCGAGGTGGGCCTCATCACCGGTCCACTGCGCGACACTGAGCAGCACACGCCCGTCCGCGCTCGCGAAGCAACTGAGCCGCAGGAAGGCCTCGGGGCGGAATCTGGCCGACAGCTCGGTCCACTCCCCGAGCAACGCACGACACGCCCGGTCCTGCCGGTCCGGCGTGTCCACGACCCACTCGCTGATCAACGTGGTCCCGGCGTCGGGCCGGGCCAGGTCCGGCAACTGAAGCGATGTCACACCGACCTCCTGTCATCTCGGCGAGCCCAGCATGGAACGTCAAGCGGGGTTGAGGTCAAGCAGGGGTTCGAAGTCGGGATTCAGACCCGGGGCCGCCGTGATGACCGTTTCGACGGCACCTACGAGGCCGTCGGGCCGCCGCCGCTCGGCATGCAGCCCTCCCGGTGCCCGCGCAACGCACTCCGGCTCGGCAAACCCGCAGCAGCTCACAGCGCCCGGGGCCAGTGGGGCGGCAGGGACACGGCGTGAGCGCCTGCCCCGGTGCCGTCGGTGGCACCACGGCCCCTCCCGGCCTCCCCCCTGCCCCGCGTCAGCGGGTCACCTCCTGAAGTCCCCCGAGTCCCTTCGGCAGATCGCCGGTGTGCAGCACCCCGAGACGCTGGGTGGCCCGGGTCAGCGCGACGTACAGATCACTCGCCCCGTACGCGGCCGGTTCCACGACCAGCACGGTGTCGAACTCCAGCCCTTTCGCCTGTCGCGCGTCCAGCAGCACCACGTCCCGGGTGAGGTCGGGCGCGGGCCCGTGGGCCGCGTCCGGCAGTCGGGCGAGCAGCGAGGCGTGCAGCGCCGCCGGGGCGACGACCGCGACCCGTCCTCCGCCCCCGGCCGCGGCGACCTCGCGCGCCACGGCGGCGGCGAGCCCGCCCTCGCCGACCCGGAGCGCCCAGGGGCGCACCCCCGTCGAGCGCACCGAGCCGGGCGGCACGAACGCCGGATCGTTCGCGCGCAGGTACCCGGCCGCGACCTCCATGATCTCGGTGGGCGTACGGTAGTTGACCCCGAGCCGCACATGCTGCCAACGGTCGTCCACGTACGGCTCCAGGATGCGTTCCCAGGAACCGAGCCCTGCCGGTTCCGCGGTCTGCGCCGGGTCCCCGACGAGGGTCATGGAGCGTGTGGGAACGCGCCGCATCAACAGCCGCCAGGCCATCGCCGAGAGTTCCTGCGCCTCGTCGACGACGATGTGGCCGAACGCCCAGGTCCGGTCGGCCGCCGCACGCTCGGCCGCGCTGCGGTGATCGGCCTCCTCGTGGCGTTCGGCCATCCGCTCGGCGTCGATGACGTCGTGCGCCGCGAGGATCTCGGACTCCTCGTCCTCGAACTCGTACGTCTCCGAGCCCGCGGACAGCTCCAGCACGCCCTGCGCGTAGGCGATCCGCTCCTGGCGTTCGGCCTCGGCCGCGGCTCGGGCGGCGCTGTCGTCCTCGCCCAGCAGTTCGGCGGCCTCGTCGAGGAGCGGTACGTCGGCCGGGGTCCACGCCCCGCCCCGCCGCCTGATCGGCGCGGCGGACTCGTCGTCGAGATGGACCGGCTCGGCGAGGAAGTCCGCGACGAACTCCTGCGGGGTGAGCTGCGGCCACAGCTCGTCCACTGCGGCGTGGACCTCCCGGCTCGTCGCGATCTCCTTGCCCATCTGGGCGAGGTCGTCGGGCCCCAGCAGATTGGGCCCGCCGAACGGGTCGGCGCCGATTCGTTCGGCCAGTTGCGCGGTGAGCGCGTCGATGACGTGGAACGCGAAGACGGGCCTGGCCAGGTTGTGGGGCAGCCCGCTCTCGCGCGCCCGGTGGCGCGCGTCCTCGGCCATGGCCCGGTCCAGGTGGAGCGTCCCGTACCCGTCGTGGTCGATCTCGGTCGCCCGCTCGGGCACGGTCTGCCGGTCCCGCAGCGCCGCCGCCAGCACATCGGCCATCGCGGCGCGCCCCTTGACCTCGGCGGCGGCCGGACTGTCGCTGCCGGTGGCCCGCACCCCGGGGAAGAGTTCACCGATGGTGGCCAGCAGCACCCCGGTCTCGCCGAGCGAGGGCAGCACGTCGCCGATGTAGCTCAGGAAGGCCGGGTTCGGGCCGACGATCAACACGGCGCGACGGGCCAGGAGTTCCCGGCGCTCGTACAGCAGGTACGCCGCCCGGTGCAGCGCGACGACGGTCTTCCCGGTGCCGGGGCCGCCCTCGACGACCAGGACTCCTTGGTGGGGCGCCCGGATGATGCGGTCCTGTTCGGCCTGGATGGTGCGGACGATGTCGTGCATCCGCCCTGTGCGGGACGCGTCCAGCGCGGCCAGCAGCACCTCGTCGGCGTCCGCGCCCTCGTATCCGGTGCGGGTCGGGTCCGTGAGGTCCATCAGCTCGTCGTGGAGCGCGGTGACGGTACGCCCCTCCGTGGTGATGTGCCGTCTGCGCCGCAGGCCCATCGGCGTATGACCGGTGGCCAGATAGAAGGGGCGCGCCACATCGGCTCGCCAGTCGATGACCAGGGGCGTACGGGACGCGTCGTCCTGCCGAATTCCGATCCGCCCGATGTGATGGGTCCTGCCGTCCCCGAAGTCGAGGCGCCCGAAACAGAGACCGTTCTCCCCCGCGTCAATCGCGCCGAGCAGCCCGGACTGCTCCGCCACCAGCACGTCCCGCTCGGTCCTTGCCTGAAACCCGGTCCCGGCCTGTGCGAGTGCGGCGCGCATCGACTCCTCGGCCTGTTCCCTGAGCCGGTCGAGCCGGGTGTAGAGGCCGGTGATGAATTGCTGTTCCCGCCGCATTTCCTCGGTTGACAATTCCGCTCCTGACGCGATATGATTCTCGTAGAGAGTTTCTTTTCATGCTTTTTTGCGCAAAGGCATGAAGAATTAAATATACGCAGGATCGAGCCCCGGATGTCAATTCGCCCGGGGCTCGTTCTTGTTCCTGGGCGTTCTTGAGGAATTGTGGTTCCGGCCCGCCGCATGCGAGGCCCGCAGGCGTCCGGCACCGACGTCCGGCCACCGGCATCCGGCATCCGGCGTCCGGCATCCGAGGTGGGCCGGTGTCGAGCTGTCGGCCGGGATGCCGTGGCGCGGGGGTGCACGACCCCGACCGCCGACCCCGCCGTGCTCGTTCCCGACCCGGGACGGGCGCCGGTACGGTACGGGACCGCGCCAGGACATCGGCCGGGCGCACCGGCCGATCCCCCCACCCCTTCGAGGAGTTGCTGTGCATCCTTTTGACGCCCCGGCCCGTCGAGGAGTTCTCCGTGGCGGACGGGACGAGTACCCCCCTGGACGTGCCGTCGTCCGGCCCCACGGTCATCACCCCCGGGCCGGACGGGGCGCTGTGGTTCACCCGGTTCCAGGACCACCGGATCGGCCGCATCACCGCGAAACGTCGTGCGGTCCGGTCCGTGGTCGGCACGGTCCTCGCCGACCGGCCCCGGGCACGGGCACCCCACGGCGGGGCCGGCTCGGGTCATCCGCCACCGATGGCCGGAGCGAGCCCTGCGTCCCGACGGCCTGAGGTCATCCGGGTACGCGCTCGCTCCGTTCCTCGGGTGGACGGCCCGTCACCCGGTGAGGAACTCCGCGCACCGGTAGGGCCCCAGCACCGCGCCCTCGGACGGCCGCAGGGTGACCTCGACGTCGTCGGCCCGAACCTTCGGGTCGAGCACGGACTGGGCGCGCGCCAGGGTGCACACCAGTTGCCCTGTCCCCTGGTCGGACTCCGTCTCCGAGTAGGGTCCGTCGACGCGTACCGTCACCCGGGTGCCCGTTCCGCTTGCCGAGTAGCCGCCGAGGCGGACGAGAGAAGTGAGTCCGCCGCGCTGTTCGAGGGGCGGAGGATCCTGGCCGAGCAGCTTCAGCACCCCGTTGAGGTCATCGACCTTCTTGTCGAGCACCGGCACCCCGCGCAGCCCGTCGGCGGACGCGTAGTACAGCCGGATCCCGCGCGTCAGTCCGGAGGCGGGCTCGCCCGCGCCGATCACCCCGGTCGACGGTACGCCGCAGCCCGTGAGCACGATTCCCAGTGCGACGACCGCGCCCACCGATCGGCCCCTCATCCCGTCTCCTCTCCCGCGCGTCGCAGGGGCAGCCGCAGGGTGAACACCGCGCCGCGCCAAGACTCTTCGGCCGTGCCCGTCATGTCGGCGACGTCCGCCACGTCGATCGTGCCGCCGTGCAGCCGTGCGTTCTCCCGTGCGATCGCCATGCCGAGGCCGCTGCCCTGTCCGCTGTCGTCGGCCGTGCCGCGCGTGCGGGCCGCGTCCGCCTTGTAGAACCGGTCGAAGACCCGTTCCCGGGCGTCCGGCGTCAGTCCGGGGCCGTGATCGGCGACCTCCAGCGTCACCCACTCCCCGTCCGCCGCGAGCGTCACGGTGACCGGCGGTGCCCCGTGCCGCAGCGCGTTGCCCACCAGGTTCGCGACGATCACATCGATGCGGCGCCGGTCGACCACCGCCCGCAGCCCCTCCTGGAGGCGGGGCTCCACCCGGTCCGTCCAGCCGCGCAGCGCCAGCGACGCCCGTACGGTGTCGGCGAGGTCGGTCCCGGTCGCGTTCAGCCGGGCCGCCCCGGCGTCGAACCGGGAGATCTCCATCAGGTCCTCGACCAGCCGGGACAGCCGTGCCGTCTCCGCGCCGACGGTGCGGGCGGCGTGTGCGGCGTCCGGCGGAAGCTGGTCGGCGTCCTCCTCCAGGACGGTCGCCACCATCGTCATCGCCGCGAGCGGGGTGCGCAGTTCGTGCGACACGTCCGCCACGAAGCGGCGTGCCTTCGCCTCCTGCTCGCGCAGTTCCGCGTCGGACGCCTGGAGTGCGTCGGCGGTCTCGTTGAACGTCCTTGCCAGATCGGCGAGTTCGTCGCGCCCGGTGACGGCGACCCGGCTGCCGAGGTCGCCGGCCGCGAGCTCGCGGGTGGCGCTTCCCAGCTTCCGTACCGGGCGCAGGACCGTCCCCGCGGCGAGCAGTGCCAGGACGGCGGCGAGCAGCACCACCGGCACGATGCCCGCCCGCACGGAGTCCACCAGGGCGGCGGTGTCGTCGCGCTCGGCCCGCAGATCGGTGATCGCGTAGACCTCCAGGCCGGAGGTGCGACGGTCCCCGTCGGCGTACGTCACGGGCATGCCGACGACCAGGTACGGCTCGTCCTGCCATCGCACCCGCTGGAACCGGGCGCCGCCCCCGGTCATGACGGCGGCACGCAGTTCGACGGTGATCCGGTCCTCCGTGTCGGCGAACGAGTCGGAGACCGCGGCGAGGTCCTGGTAGCGGGCGACCACGATGCGGGCGCCGAGGCCGTCCGAGACCTTCGCCGCGAACCGGGACAGCGACCGCTGGTCCGGCGGCAGGTCGAAATCGGCGGCGACCGCGGTGACCCGCTCCCTCAGATCGTTCACGGCGGCGTCCTGGGTGCGCCGGAGGACGGCGGTGCGGGCGTCCCGGTAGGCGAGAGCGGTCGAGGTCACCGCGCTGATGAGGGCGACGAGGACGAAGGTGATGACGAGCCGGGTGCGCAGCCCGCCGACGAACCACCGCGGGCGCCTCCGCGGAGTGGCGCGGCGCTCGTCCTCGCCCTCCCGGTTCACAGCGGCCCGAAGCGGTAGCCGAAGCCCCGCACCGTCTGTATGTACCGGGGCTTGGACGGTACGTCCTCGATCTTGGCCCGCAGCCTGCCGACCGCCGCGTCCACCAGTCGGGAATCGCCGAGGAAGCTGTGGTCCCAGACGGATTCGAGGAGTTGGTCACGGCTCAGGACCCGGCCCGGGGAGGCCGACAGCTCCAGCAGCAGCCGCAGCTCCGTGGGCGGCAGCGGGACGAGGGTGCCGTTCCTGGTGACGGTGAGTCCGGCGCGGTCGATCACCAGACCGGCGAGATCGGCGTCCGGCTCCTGGCGCGCGGACGGTTCCGCACGTCGCAGCGCGGCCCGGATGCGGGCCTTCAGGACGGGTGCGGTGACGGGTTTGACGACGTAGTCGTCGGCGCCCGCCTCCAGGCCGGTCACGATGTCCGAGTCGTCGCCGCGCGCGGTCAGCATGATGACCGGCAGGGTCGCCGAGCGGGCGCGGATGCGGCGGCACACCTCGAAGCCGTCCATGCCGGGCAGCATCAGGTCCAGTACGGCCAGTTCGATCCGTGCGCCGTGCGTCCCGGCGAGCAGGGCGAGGGCCTGCTCGCCGGTGGCGGCGGTGTCCACGCCGTAGCCGTGCCGGCGCAGCACGAGCTCCATTCCGTCCCGTACGGACACGTCGTCCTCGATCAGCAGCACATGCGGCATGGGGCCGATTATGTGCACGCCGAGGCCGGTCGCGCCTAGTCCGAGCGGGGACGGAACCGCAGGTCGGGGGCATTGTTACGTTCTCATCATGTGGCCATGGACGGGCCATCACGTGTGGCGGCGAGCGTGAGGCGCATGAACTTCCCCAGGACAACCGCTCCGCGTGCCGTCGCCGCCCGAATGCGCGTGGCCGCCCTCGTGACCGTGCCCGTACTCGCCCTCTCCGTCGCCTGCGGCGGCGGGGACGACGGCGCCGACGGGGCGAAGAGGCCCGACGCGATCGCCGACGTACCGGACGCACCGGCTGCGTCGGACGCGGGCACCGCGAAGGGCGGGAACGGGCCGAGCGACGGCCCCGCGGGCAAGAACGCGTTCTACGACGCCCAGATGAAGTACGTCCAGTGCATGCGCGTCAAGGGCGGCTACAAGGACTTCCCCGATCCCACACTCAGCGGGTACCCCGACTGGGACAAGGTCAACGCGATCGGTGCCCAGCCCGGCCGCAACGAAGGCATCAAGGGTGGCAGGAACGGTGCCTGCACGGCCGAGTTGCAGGCCGCCATGACGGCCGAACCCAAGCGCGACCAGCAGAAGGACTACGAGTCGATGCTCGCGCACGCCACGTGCATGCGGGACAACGGCGTCTCCCGGTTCATCAACCCGACGATGAGCGGGGGCAACGCCCAGCCGGGCGGCGACCCGAACCCGGCGTCCCCGTCCATCGATTCGAACTCGCCGACGTACAAGAAGGCCCGCGAGGCGTGCAGGTCGAAGCTGCTCGACGGTCTGGACGGCATGCAGTGAAGCACGGCACCACTCTCCTCGCGCTCGGCGCGTTGACCGCTGCCGCCGCCGTCGCCGGGGGCGGCCTGCTCCTCGGCAACGGCGGCGGCGCGGGCGCCCCGGGCAAGTCCGGCAATCTGCCGCCCGCCACCGCGACCGTCGTGCGCACCGACCTGGTGCAGTCCAAGACGGTCGACGGCAAGCTCGACTTCGCGCAGCGCCGCGTGGTCAAGTCCGCCGTCGAGGGAACCGTCACGGTGGCCGCCTCCGCGGGGAAGACCCTGACCGGCGGACAGGCCCTGTACGAGCTGAACGACAAACCCGTCACGCTGCTCTACGGACCGGTCCCGATGTTCCGCGAGATGAAGGTGGGCGACCGGGGCAGCGACGTACTCCAACTGGAACGCAACCTGCGCGACCTGGGGTTCGGATCGAATCTGTACGTCGACACACGGTACGACGAGGCCACCGAGGCCGCTGTCAAGCGGTGGCAGAAGACCCTGAACCGCGACACCACGGGCAGGGTCGGCCGGGGCGACGTCGTCTTCCAGCCCGGCCCGGTCAAGGTGGTCTCCGCCGACGCGGCGCTCGCCGACCAGGTGGGCCCGGACACGCCGGTCCTGACGATCGCGTCCACCGAACCCGTCGTGCGGGCGCAACTGGACCAGACCGACGGCGCTCTCACCTCGCGCGGAACGAAGGTCGAGGTCACGCTGCCGAGCGGGAGGACCGTGGCCGGCAAGGTCGCCGGGACGGTGCGCCCCGAGGCGTCCGGCTCCGAGGACGCCGGGCAGGAGGGCATCACCGTCGAGGTCGTCCTGGACGGCGGGGCGAAGGCCGCGTCCGGCGAGGACGCCGCGGTGTCGGCGAGCGTGAAGTTCGTCAGCGAGGCACGCAAGGGGGTACTCGCCGTGCCCGTCGAGGCGGTCGTGGCGCTGCGCGGCGAGAACGGCGGCTACGGCCTCCAGGTCGTCCGCGGCTCCGGCTCGACGATGGTGCGGGTGGAGACGGGCATGACCGCCGACGGACTGATCGAGGTCAGCGGTCCGGACGTGCGCGAGGGCCTGAAGGTCGGAGCGGCGAAGTCATGACAGGTGACGTCATGGCACCGGCGGCCCCGGTGATCGAGGTGCGGAACGCCACCAAGTCGTACCCCGGCGGTGTGCACGCCCTGCGCGGAGTGGACCTCGTCGTCGAGGGAGGCGAGCTGCTGGCCGTGGTGGGACCGTCCGGCTCCGGCAAGTCCACGATGCTCAACATCATGGGCACCCTGGACAAGCCCACCACGGGCACCGTCCGGGTCGCCGGGTACGACGTGTCCGAGCTCTCCGACTCCCGGCTCTCCGCGCTGCGCGCCCGTCACATCGGCTTCGTGTTCCAGCACTTCCACCTGGCGGCGGGGCGCGACGCGGTGGACAACGTCGCCGACGGGCTGCTGTACGCGGGCGTGCCGTTGAAGCAGCGCCGCGCGCGTGCGCGGGAGGCGCTGGCCAAGGTTCGGCTCGACCACCGCTGCTCGCACACGCCGAACGAGCTGTCCGGCGGCGAGAAGCAGCGCGTGGCCATCGCCCGCGCCCTGGTGGGGGATCCCCGGCTGCTGCTGGCGGACGAGCCGACCGGGGCGCTGGACACCGCGTCCGGTGAGATCGTCATGGAGTTGCTGCACGAGCTGAACGCGTCCGGCACCACGATCTGCGTGATCACCCATGACAACGGGATCGCGGACGCGCTGCCCCGCCGGGTCCGGTTCAGGGACGGCGGGATCGTCTCGGACTCGCGTTCCGCGGCATCCGCCCCGCGCGGGGAGACGGCATCCGCCCCGGACGGGGAAACGGAAGGGGGCGGCGCATGAAGAGCGACCTCCGGCCGTCCCGGCTCTCCCCCGCCGACGTCCTGCGCGTCGGCGCGGTCGGTCTGCGCGCGCGCCGTGCACGCGTGGTGCTCTCGGCACTCGGCATCGCGATCGGTATCGCGACCATGGTCGCGGTCGTCGGTCTGTCCGAGTCGAGCCGCGCGGACCTGATGGCCCGGCTCGACCGTCTCGGCACCAACCTCCTCACGGCCGAAGCGAGCAAGGACATCACCGGTCAGCGGGTCAGCCTCCCGAAGAACGCCGTCGCAATGGTCGAACGCATCGGCCCGGTTCTGCATGCCACGGCCACCGCCGATGTCGATGCCCGGATCCGCCGCAGCGACGTGGTCCCCGAGGAGCGCACCGCCGGTGTCACCGCGCAGGCGGTCCGTCTCGACCTGCTGTCCGCGCTCGGCGGCGAGGTCGGCCGGGGCGGCTGGCTGGACCCGGCAGCAGAACGGCTCCCGACGACGGTCCTCGGTGCGGTGGCGGCGGAACGCCTCGGCGTCACCCGCACCGGCGAAACGATCATGATGAACGACACCCGCGTGGCCGTCGTCGGCATCCTCGAACCGATCGAACTCGTCCCCGCCCTGGACCGGGTGGCGATGGTCGGATTCCCCGCCGCCGAACGCTACTTCGGCTTCGACGGCCATCCCACCACCGTCTTCGAGCGGTCCACGGACGCCTCGGTGGAGGACGTGCGGGCGGTCCTGGCCCGCACCATCAGCCCCGGCGACGAGTCGGGCGTCAAGGTCTCCCGCCCCTCGGACGCGCTGGCGGCCAAGGCCGCCACCGACGAGGGCCTGACGACCCTGATGCTCGGCCTGGGCGCGGTGGCCCTGCTGGTGGGCGGTGTCGGCGTGGCGAACACCATGGTCATCTCCGTGCTGGAGCGCCGCCAGGAGATCGGGCTGCGTCGCTCGCTGGGCGCGACCCGCAACGCGATCCGGCTCCAGTTCCTGACGGAGTCGCTGCTGCTGTCGGCGCTGGGCGGGGCGACGGGCGCACTGCTGGGCGCGGCGGCTACCCACGGCTTCGCGCGGGTGCAGGGGTGGACGGCGGTGGTCCCGCCGTGGTCCCTGGCCGGTGGCCTGGCCGCCACGTTGCTGATCGGCGTGGTCGCGGGCCTCTATCCGGCGATCCGCGCCTCCCGGCTCCATCCGACGGTGGCACTGAACGCGACATGAGGCGACGGCGCGCGGGGCCGGGGCGGTCGGTCGCCCCGGCCGGTTCAACCGGCGCGTGTCGGCAGCAGTCCCCGGACCAGTTCGGTCACTTCTCCCGCATGGTCGTTGAGGTAGAAGTGACCGCCGCCGAACACATGTGTACGGAATTCGCCCGAGGTGTGGTCCCGCCACCCCTGGACATCCTTGACGGGTGCCTCGGCGTCCCGGTCGCCCGTGAGGGCGACGACGGGACAGGTCAGGAGCCGTCCCGGGGTGTCCTCGTACGTGTCGAGGGCCCGGTAGTCCCCGCGCAGCACCGGGAGGATCAGCTCCAGCATCTCGGGGTCGTCGAGGAGCGCCGCCTGCGTGCCGCCCAGCTCGCGCATCCGCCCGATCAACTCGGCATCGTCGCGCGGCCGTTCGCGCTTTCGTCCGTGGGCGGCGGACGGAGCGCGACGGCCCGACACGACGAGCAGATGCGGCTCGCCACCGGGCAGCCGTGCGAGACGCACCGCCACCTCGTACGCCAGCGAGGCCCCCATGCTGTGCCCGAGCAGCGCCCGGGGCCGGTCGCCCGGCGGCCCCAGTGCTTCGGCGACCAGGTCGGCGAGCAGGTGCATATCCTCGACGGGCGCCTCGCCCAGACGGTCCAGTCGCCCCGGATACTGCACGGCCAGCACATCGACATCGGGCGCGAGCTCCAAGGCGATTCCGCGCCAGTAGGCGGCGGAGCCGCCCGCGTGCGGGAAGCAGACGAGTTCACAGCCCGCTTCGACTCCCGTATGCGCGCGGTTCAGCGCCTGAAAGCGCCGAAACCAGACGTCCCGTTCTCGACTCACCCCGGCCGGCCCCCCGACTCCACGTTCAACTGCTCGTCCTGCGCCGCCGATTCACGGCCCGTGTACGCCCGCACGAGTATAGGGCGGGTGCTGCGCCGACCACCTCGGGCGAAGATGGACATGACATCCGTACGGAAGCGCGACGAGGGAATCCGTGAACAAGAACGACGAGAACGCTCTGTCGGCCGTGGCGCCCTCGATCGCGGCCGTCATGGCCGCGTCCGACGCGGACCCACGCGTCCAGCTGGCCCAGACCCGGTATCGGGCCGAACTCGTCTCCGGCTGGGACGTCCGGGCCGGGGCCTCGGTCCTGGAAATCGGCTGCGGCCAGGGCGACATGACGGCCGTCCTCGCGGAAGCCGTCGGGCCACGGGGCCGGATCGTCGCCGTCGACATCGCGGATCCGCTGTACGGGGCCCCCGTCACGCTGGGGCGTTCGGCGCAGCGCCTCAAGGCGACACCCTTGGGTTCCCGCATCGATTTCCGCTTCGGCCTGGACGTTCTCGACGAGTCGGTCGCCTTCTCCGCCAACGAGTTCGATCACGTCGTCCTGGCCCACTGCTCCTGGTACTTCGCCTCCCCGGAGCAGCTGCGCGGAACGCTCGCCCGGATCCGTCGCTGGGCGCGGAGCCTGTGCTTCGCCGAGTGGGACCTCGAACCGCGTTCGGCCGACCAGCTGCCCCATCTTCTTGCCGTTCTGGTCCAGGGCCAGACCGAGGCCGGCGGCTCACGGGGCGAAGGAAATGTGCGCACGCCTTTCTCCCGTGAGGCCCTGCTCCGGGCTCTGCCGACGACGGGCTGGGACGTTGGTCCGATACGCGTGGTGGACACATCGGCCCTGCAGGACGCCGACTGGGAGATCGACGCCTGCGGGAGGCTTCTGGTCGACGCCGACCGGATGGCCGAGCTGCCGCGGGCGGTGCGCGACCTGGTCCTGAGCCAGGCGGACGTGCTCCGGTCCCTGGCTCGGGATCACGGCAACACACCGCTGCCCGCCTATGCGCTGACCGCGCGCTGAGACCACGCCGGACGGTACGGGCCCCGGGCGAGCGGGCGGGTCGGGATCGTCATCGCGTCGCTCTCCGCTCCGGCTCCGGTCTTCGTCGGCGGCCTTGGGGACGTGCCGGTCCGGTGAGCGTCCGCTTGGGTCCCGTGCGCGAACGGACGAGTCCGCGGATGCCGCGTCCGTCCGTTCGCGCACGGGACTTCGCTCAGCCCAGTGGCAGCTCCAGAACGGCTTCCTCCCCGGTCAGGGAGGTGATGGTGGTGGTGCTGTCCTTCTTGCCGGTGAACGCGTACAGCTTGTCGCGGCTGTTGACGACCAGGGCCAGGCGGTGGCCGTCGGGCAGGTCGTGGGCGGCGGGCTGGAGCGTCCAGCTGACGGTCCGGTCCGTGCCGGCGCGCAGGCCCGTGGCGGTGAAGGGCTCGTGGGTGATGATCCGGGCGCTGCCGTCCGCGGCCACGTCGAAGAGGTAGGCGACGAGGGTCGTGGCGTCCGCCTCGTCGGACCGGACCGCGAGCCGGATGGTGGCGGCGCCGCGGATCCGGCGGCCGCCCGTCAGTTCCTCGGTGGACCAGAGGAGCAGCCGGTTCCGCTCGAAGTCGGCAGGCTTGTAGCGCTTGGGATTGCCGAACCACTCCTTCTGACCGGTATCCATGATGTCGTCCATGGCGGTGGCGGCGGTCTCGTGCCCGGCGGTGAAGTCGCGGCTCCAGCCGGTGGACGGCTTCTCGGACAGGGTGCCGTCGCCGTTGCCGCCGTTGCCGTTCAGGTACCAGGACTCGCTGCCGGTGGTGGCCTCGGCCCAGGAGCGGAGCGGTTCGCGCCGGGCGGGGACGGTGATCCGCCGGCCGATGACGGCCGGGACGGTCTCGTAGGTGAACATGACCTGGCTGTTGACCACCGGCCAGTCCGGTACCTCGTTGTCCGCCCCGAGCAGGTGGTGGTCCAGCCAGGCGTACGCCTCCCGCATCGGGGTCAGCAGGCCGGGGAAGGGCGTGCCGGTCGCCAGGCCGGTGATGCCGGCGCCTTCCGGGGCGCCGTGGTCGCCGATCCACAGGTTCAGGTGCTTGGGGGCGGTGATCTTCTCGAAGGCGGCGATCGCCTCGCCGACCGGGAACAGGCTCTCGTGCCAGGTGTTCGAGTAGAAGGTCGGGATGCCCCGCGCGTTGGTGATGTCCACGTAGTTTTCCGGGGAGCGTTCGGTGCCCCAGTCCACCACGCCCTCCATGTTCCGGCCGTCCCGGAAGTCCTGGAGGATCTGCCGGGTCTTCTCGTCGAACTTCTTGTCCTCCGTGTCGCCGGTGAAGTCGACAAGTGTCTGCACGGCTTCCGAGTGCCGGGTGCCGTTGTCGTAGAGGCTGGTGGCCAGGTTGCCCCAGGTGCTGAGCGCGGCCACGGCGGCGACCCGGTTCTTCTTGTCGTGCGCGGCGACCAGCTGGCTGATCCCGGAACCGTAGGACAGGCCCATGAACCCGACCTTGTTCGGCTCGAACAGCCCCTCGGCGTGGTCGATCACCTTCGAGCCGTCCGCCCAGTCGTCCGGCCCGGCGATGTCGATGAATCCCTCGGAGGTGTACGGCAGGTCCGGCTTGCCGATTCCCCGCGGTGTGTAGGCCAGCACGTGGTAGCCGCGCGCCGCCAGCGAGAGGTAGCCGGCCATGAACGGCATCCAGCCGTACGGGTTCCACCCGGCGGGCACGATCACCACCGGGCACGGCTCCGAGGTCTTCCGCTTGATCGCGAACGCGGAGAGGCCGATCTCCTGCGTCACGGGAATGCGCGGGAAGGTGATCCCGGCCTCCCGCAGGATCCGGTTCACCAGTTCCTGCAGCTCCTCGGGGAGCGTGCCGGCCGGCGCGGTGCCCTGCACCGCCGCGAGCAGGGCCCTGGCGACGGCGAGAACCGATGGGTTGATGTCCAGACCGCCACTGCGCCAGATGCCGTTGGCGGCGATGTCGGCGAGTGTCGCGTCGGTGATCGACGCGATCGGCTCTCCATCTGCTGTGGTCATACGAATCGCTCTTTTCCTGGAAGGTCGGGACGCCCGAGTGGGCGCCACCGGGCGGATGCTGATCAGGGGCAACGGCGCCAAAACCGATCGGCGGCCAGGTGAACCCGAATGAACGAAAGGGCCTTTCGTCCGCCTCGGGGACGGCACGGCCCGGATGACGGACCCGACGGCCTCGGTGGCCGCCGCCTCCGACGCTGCCGGCACCCTTCGCCCGCCACCGTGACGCGGATTCCGCGCGCACACGATGAGCGGGCCGCCGTGACAACGCGCTCCCGATCACTCCGCTGCCTTGCGGCCGGCTGTCCGGGCCGGGGTTCCGGGGGCCGGGTACCGCTGTTCCGGCGGGCGGGCGGGTCACCAGGTGGCAGGCAGGCCGAGGGGGCTGCGGGTGATGGTGCCCTGCCGCCAGGTGATGGTGTCGACGGGTGCGGCGAGGCGCAGGTCGGGGAGCCGGACGGCGAGTCTGTGCAGGCCCAGGCGGAGTTCGGCGCGGGCGAGCCAGGTGCCGAGGCAGTAGTGCCGTCCGCCGCCGAAGGCCAGGGTCGGGCTCTCCAACGGTGCGAACAGGTCCTCGAAGGGGGCGTCCGAGAACGCCTCCGGGTCCCGGCCCGCCGCGCCGCGGTCGACGGTGACGATCTCGCCGGTGCGGACGGTGACACCGCCGACCTCGATGTCCTCCGCCGCCCGGAAGGGGTTGGCGTGCGCCGAGGGATCGCCCAGCGGGATCAGGTACAGCAGCCGCTCGGCCAGCAGACCGGCCGCGGTCTCGTCGGACGTGCCGAGGCGGACCCAGACCTCCGGACGGTCGTGGAGCAGATAGAGCAGCGTATTGCCGAGCATGGTCATGGCGGTGTCGTAGCCCCCCACCACCAGGGTGCTGACCAGGTTGACGAGCTGCGGCTCGGGGATGCTGCCCTCCGCGTCGGCGGCCAGGACGAGGGAGCTGATGAGGTCCGTGCCCGGGGCACGCCGCCGTTCGGCCAGCAGCCCCACCGTGAACTCGGTGAACTCCCGTGTGGTCTCGGCGGCTTCCACCGGATCCCGCTCGACGGTGGCGAAGCCGTGCTCGGTCCAGTGCAGCAGGCGCGCCGTGTCGATGTCGTGCACTCCCAGCAGCCTCCTCATGACGGCGATGGGGAGCGGGCGGGTGTAGTGGTCGACCAGGTCCACCGGCGGACCGTGGTCGACGAGCGCGTCGACGAGTTCATCGACCACATCGGCAACCCAGGGCGTCATCCGCGCGACCGCGCGAGGACCGAAAGCGCGCTGCACGGTGCGTCGCAACCGGAGGTGCTGGGAGTCGTCCAACTTGCCGACGGCGTCGGGGGTGTCCAACAGACTGGAGGCGGCGATGCCCGTCGGGCGGATCAGGGTGCGCTTGAACCGGTTGTCGTTGATGACCTGGTGGACATCGGCGTACCGGCTGAAGAGCCAGACGGGCATGCCTCCCGCCAAGGTGGTGCGCCGGGGCGGGGCAGGGCTGGCGTACGTCAGGCGGTGCAGGGGAACGCGGTGGTCGGTGGTGGGCATGGTCCTCCTGCCCGCGCGGCGGCGGGGCGTGCTGTCGGCTCGGCTGAATTCCTGGTCGCCGCCCGCACGACGGCCCCGGCGTCGGGGACGCGCGAACCACAGATGCCCGGCCGCCCCACCGCTGGGCGGGGCGGGACGGGGCAGCGGTGCGCTCGCGCGGCCCGCACCGCCGGAGCCGTACGCAGGGGCCGGTGATCCTCCGCCGGGCCTCTGCCGGAGCCCGCTCAGGATCCCCGGTCATCGTGGCAGCCCCTGCACGGCAAGTAGTGTCATATCTCACGAAATTCACCCATACGTCGCGTATCTGGACGGGGCCGACGGCCGGGAGGGTTCCGTCCGGCACCGCCCCGCCACTCCCCGGCGGATCGGCGCGCTTCACCGGACACGGGGCACGCACATGCCGATGCCCTGCCACCCGGTGCGGGTGACAGGGCATCGGCGTCGGCGCGCGGCAGGCGGTCTCAGCCGCCCGACGGGTAGCGCATCACGTCCGTCACCTTGCATGTGACGTTCTTCGCGACCTCGCCCAGGCCCTGCGCCTTCTGCGTCGACTTCTGTCCGGGCGCCAGGTCGCTCGCCACGGCCAGCCCCTCGGCCAGCCGCGTGCCGGACCCGTCCACGAACTCGACGTTGACGACGTAGCTCGCCTTCGTGGTGCCGTGGTTCACGATCTCGGCGTTCACCGACGGCCACTTCGTCAGCGAGTTCACCTCGCAGCCCGACAGCTTCACATCCGCCTTGGCATCCCCGTCGTCCTCGGCTGCCTGCTCCGCCGGGGCGGGGGCGCTCTGTTCCGGCGCGCCCTTCTTCTCCTCCCCCGTGCTCTTCCCCGGTACCTCGACCTGGGACGGCTCCACCGAGACGCTGCTGTGCTCCACCGGGTCGAGGCTCATGGCGGACACCATCAGGGCGACGAACCCGCCCAGCACCAGCAGACCGCCGAGCACGGACAGGGTGACTATCAGCCCGATGTTGCGCGGCTTCCGCGGTGGCATCGGTGCTCCCCAACCCGGCGTCGGCTGGGGCCAGTGCTGGTAGGGCTGCGGAGGTTGCTGCGGGTCCTGCCCGGGTGGCGGCGGAAAGCTCTGTGACATACGTGATCCCCCAAGAATGAGTGCGCGGGTGCGGAGACACCGTACGGCTCGGCCGAAATGCGCGGTGCAGGAGGGCGTGCATCGAAAGTCCTGCCCGCCCCGCGACGCCTGGTTTCTCCCCGGGCAGCCTCGGCGGGTTCGTCCCCGTGCACCCGGTCCGGGGACGAGCCGCGCCGGTCGTCGCCGCCGGAACGCCGCGGAGCCGGGTGGGGATGGTCTCAGCCTTCGACGACCGCGGTGCCGCCCGGTCCGCGTCCTGCGGAGGAGCGTCCGACGGCGTTCTGCGCGTCGGCGGCGGCCAGCACCGCATCGGCAAGTTCGGCGACGGACCGGTCCCCGCTCACATCGATGCGCTCCAGGCCCCATCGGCCGACGGCGTGCAGCACGAGCGTCTGGAAGCGCTCCGTCCGGGCCAGGAACGCGTCCATCAGCTGTCGTTCGCCGGTCGTCGCCGACGCGTAACCGCCCGCCGCGTGCACCCGGGCACGGACGACGGCGGGGTCCGCGGTGAGCCATACGGCGGCCGTGTGCGGAACCTCCAGCTCCGCCACCCGCGCGGGCCAGAGGGCCGATCCTTCCAGGACCAGCCCGGTGCCGTGCCCGGTCGCACGTTCCGTGATCAACTCCTCGATGCGCGGCCACAACCGCTCGTAGTGACCGAGAACGGACGTGATCAGTTCGTCGGGACCGAGCGTCCCGTAGTGCTCGGCGACATGCGCGGGCACCTCCTTCTCCGGCGTCCGCCAGGGCCTGCCCGGATGCCGCGCCAGCCCGTCCGTCGACAGGCACTCGAACCCGAGCCGGTCGGCCACCGTCCGGGCGACGGTCGACTTCCCGACGTTCGACGTGCCGCCGATCAGCACCACCCGTACGCCCCTCATGCCGACGACGATAGCGATCACCGTGCGACGGTGCACTCGGACGGCCGAGGCATCCGGAACGGTGGCCGGGGCGGCCCGGTGGTGGATAGGCTGCCGGGATGATCAGTGTGCGCCGTGCTCGGCCTGCCGACGGGGACGCCCTCGGCGAAATCCACGCCACGGCCTGGGAGGCGGCCTACGCGCCCTTCTTCGACCCGGAGTTCGCCGCACGCGGGGTCCTGAGCAGGCGGACGCGATGGCACGCGAGGATCACCGGGGAAAAGGGGACGATCCTGCTCGCCGAGGACGACGGGCGCCCGCTGGCGCTGTCCTTCTCCGTCCCGTCCTCGGACCGTCCGGGTCATGCCGAGATCCACAGCTTCTACGGCCACCCCGACGGCTGGGGCAGCGGCATCGCCGGTGCGTTGATGACGGGGACGCTGGATCACCTGCGCGACGAGGGATTCTCACGGGTGCACCTGTGGACGCTGCGCGACACTCCGCGATCCCGCCGCTTCTACACCAAGTGCGGCTTCGCCGAGACCGGTGCCACGCGCACCTTCGACTTCGGCGACGGGAACCCTCTGGCCCAGGTCGAGTACGAGCGCGGGTGCTGATGCCCGACGGCCCACGACACCTCCGCCGCCCGTCGCGGGTCCGGCGGGCGGCGACGGGCCCGCGACGGGGCACCCGGCCTCCGGCGCGTCGTCGACGGGGGTGCCGAGGGTGTCGAGGGTGTCGACCAGGGCGTCGGCGGCGTGGGGCCGGTCGTGGTCGGAGCAGCACGTGCGCTCCGGCCGGCGAACGTGTCGCCGGGGGCCTGACACCGGGTGTCCGTCGGGCAGCGTTCTCTCGCACGGCTGTGACAACGCCCTTCGCGGCCGGGGGTGTTCGGCTCGGACGAACATATACCGGGGCGCCCGGTGTGCGCCGCGTCGCGCTCCGGCTCCGCGCCGCGTCGCGCTCCGGCTCCGCGTCGCGCCGAACCGGGTGCGACGATGCGGCAAAACCGTCGGCCGGGACGGTTTGCGTCCCCATGGTTCCTGAGTAGGAGCGCTCAGGCGATCGCACTGGTGTGCCCGTAGCGTCCGGCCCATGTACAGAGACCAGTCCTCCTCCGCCGGAGCCCGGCGGGTGGGCATCACGGCGGTCGGCTCGTACCTGCCCGAGCGTGTCCTCGCCTCCGAGGAATTGCAGAGAGGCGTGGCGGAGTCGAGCGGACTGCCGCTGCCACCGCGCATGCTGGAGCGGGCCACCGGCATCCTGACCCGCCGCGTCGCCGCCGACGGCGAGTACGCCTCCACCCTCGCCGCGGCCGCCGCCCGGACCGCGCTCGACCGTGCCGGGCTCACGCCCGCCGACATCGACCTGCTGCTGTTCGCCTCCGCCAGCCGCGACATGGTGGAGCCCGCCACCGCGCACATCGTCCAGGCCGAACTCGGCTCCCGCGCCCACGCCCTCGACGTGACGAACGCCTGCAACAGCTTCGTCAACGGCATCGACACCGCACACGCCATGATCCTCGCGGGACGGGCCCGCCGCGCCCTCGTCGTCACCGGCGAGACGCCGAGCCGTGCCGTACGCCACCGGCCCGCCGACCTCGGCCAGTTCCGCGACGGCTTCGCCGGCTACACCTTCGGCGACGCCGGGGCCGCCGTCGTCCTCGAACCGGTCCCGGCCGGCGGCATCCTCGACGTGGACACCGAGACCCGTTCCGAGCACTGGCCGGTCGGCGGCATCTTCGGCGGCGGCTCGCGCCATCCGCGCGAGGAGGAGCACACCTACTTCCACGGCGACGGCAACGAACTGCGCGACGTCTTCGAGAAGGTCGGCACCAGCGTCCTGGACCGCGTCCGCCACCGCACCGGTCTCGGCTGGGACGACTACCGCCACGTCCTCGTCCACCAGGTGACCCTGCCCTATCTGGAACGCTTCCGGGAGATCACCGGCGTGCCCGAGGACCGGCTGGTCGTCACCGTCCCGGAGACGGGGAACATCGCCTCCGCCACTCTCGGCGTCCAGCTCGACCGCGTCCACGACGGTCTGCGGCCCGGCGACCGCGTCCTGTTCGTCGGCCTCGGCGGCGGCGTCAGCATCACCACCATGGTCTGGGAGAAGGCATGACCGGCCTCTGGGTCGTGGTACCCGCCCATCAGGAGGCCGCCCGCGTCGGCGCCACCCTCGACGCGCTAGCACGGCAGCACGACCGCGACTTCACCCTGGTCGTCGTCGACAACGCCTCCACCGACGGCACCGGAGACATCGCCCGCGCCTTCGCCCGCCGCGCCCCCTTCCCCGTGCACGTCCTCGACGAGCGGGAGAAGGGCGTGGGCTGCGCGGTCGACACCGGCTTCCGGTACGCCGTCCGGCACGGCGCCGTCCTGATCGCCCGTACCGACGCCGACTGCCTCCCGCACCGCGGCTGGACCGCCGCGGCCCGCGACGCGTTCGGCCGGGGCGCCGGGCTGGTCTGCGGGCGGATCGACGCCCGCCGGGACGAGCACGGGCCGTTCGGCCGTGCCGCGTTCCGTGCCGCGGTCGCCGTCGCCGCCCTCTTCGGCCGGGTCCGTCCCGCCCACCACCGGCGCCACGGCTACCTCGCGCCGTACCGGATGCACGCCGGGAACAACATGGCGATCACCGCCCGTCTCTACGAGGCCGTCGGCGGCATGCCCCGCCGCCCCTCCCCCACCGACCGGCTGTTCCTCAACCGCGTCCGGCGCCACACCACGGCCATCGTGCACGCCCGCGGCATGGTCGTGGAGAACTCCACCCGCCGCCTGCACGCCTACGGCCTCGTCGGCACCGCCCGCTGGTACCTGGACCGGGGCCCCGGCCGTCACGGGGAGGACCCGCGCTGATGCTCGACGCCCTCGCCCACACGCTGCGCCGCGCCGGCCACCGGCCCGCCGTCCTCGGGACCACTCGAACCGGAACCATACGCACCAGGGCCACCTGCGGTGATCTCGCCGACCTCGCCGACGCGTACACCGCCGCCCTGCACGCACGCGGCATCGGCAGCGGCGGCACGGTCGGTGTCGCCGTACGTCCCGGACCGCGCGCGCTCGCCGTCATGCTCGCCGTGCACCGGCTCGGCGCCCGCGCCGCCGTGCTCGACCCCGGCGCGGGGCCCGATGTGCTGCGGGCCCGGCTCGCCCTCGCCCGCCCGGACCTCGTCCTCGCCGACGCCACCGCGCAGGCCGTCGCCGGATGGGCCCGGCCGCTCGCCCGGCGCGCCCGGCTCGCCCTGCCCGACCTCGCCGAGCTCGGCCCGGTGGCCACGATCGGTACCCGGCTGCCCGGCAGCGCGCCCGCCCTGGACCTGACCGCCCGGCCCGGCCGCCCGCCCCGGCCCCGGGACGAGGACGGCGACGCGGTCATCGTCTTCACCTCCGGCACCACCTCCCGCCCGCGCGCCGTCGTCCACACCCGCTCCTCGCTCGCCGCCGGAATGAGCACGGTCACGAAGCTCGTGCGGCCGGAGCCCGGCCGTCCCGTCCTGGGCGGCACCTTCTTCGTCCTCGTCCCGTCGCTGGCGAGCGGCACGCCCGTCGCGCTGCCCGCCCGCTCGTCCCGTGTCCTCGCCCGGCAGCTGCGCCGCCTCGACGCGCAGGCCACCTATCTGACGCCACCTCAGCTCCGGGCGGCCCTCGCCGAGGGCGCGCGGTTCACCGGGCGGGTGTGGACCGGATCCGCGCCCGCGAGCACCGGCCTGCTCACCCGCGTCAAGGAGAGCGGCGCCGACGAGGCGTGGGGCGTCTACGCCCTCACCGAACTGTTTCCCGCGGCGGCGGTCGAACAGGCCGAGAAGGCGGCGTTCGGCGGCGACGGAGACCTCGTCGGCGCGCCGCTGCCCGGCGTGGAGGCCAAGTCCGGCGGCGACGGCGAACTCCAGCTGTCCGGCCCCGCCGCCCGCCACCGCTATCTCGGCGAGGACCCCGATCCGTGGATCGCCACCGGCGACCGGGCCCGCCTGGACGACGGCCGCATCGTCCTGGAGGGCCGCTGCAAGGACATGGTGCTCCGTGGCGCGGAGAACATCTACCCGGGCCTGTACGAGCCCGGTCTGCACGTGCCCGGCGTCGAACTCGCCCTGCTGGTGGGGGTTCCGGCCGCCGACGGCGACGAACGTCTCGTCGCCGTGGTGCAGCCGGCTCCCGGCGCCGACCGCGCCCGCCTGCGCGCCGCGCTCGCCGCCCCGCTCTCCCGGATGGGCACCGCCCGCCCGGACGCGCTCCTCCTCGCGGACATCCCGCTCTCCGGCCGCTCCCGCAAGCCGGACCGTGCTGCGGCCTCGCGCCTCGCCGCCCGACAACTGGCCGCCCGCACGCGGAGCGCCGCATGAGCCCGGCGCGCACCGCGCCCCGCGGAACTCCCCCTTGCTCCCCGGGCCGTGACCGGTCGGCCGCCCGACCGGCCTGTCCCCGCACCGCCCCCACGACAGGAAGCGACCGGATGAGGCCCGATCCACCGCCGTTTCCACCGCCGCGGGCCCGGGGCGCCCGGCGGACCCTGCCGGGGTACCGGGACCGCCGGTACCTGCCCGCCGACGACCGTGAGGTGCACGTCCGTTGACACCCCGACCGCCCACCTCCGAGAGCCGGGCCCGCCGCCGGGACCGCCGGGTCTACACCCGCGCGCACCCCGTCCTGTTCGCCCTGCTGGCCGCGACCCGGCGCCGACCGTCCGTACGCCTCGGCACGACCGTACTGGTGCACGGCACCGACGCGTACCGTCAGGTGCTCACCCATGTGCCGCTGGACCGTACTGCGGCGGGCACCACCGGCGGCGCGGCCCGCGAACTGTCCGGCGCGGGGCTGATGTTCGACCAGGAGGGCGACCACCACCGCAACACCCGCCGCGCGGTCGCGCAGGGGCTGGGCGGGGCGGGCACGGAACGGCTGCGGCCGGTGTGGCGCACGGTCCTGAACCGGCACCTCGCGCCGCTGGACGCGGGCCGTCCGGTCGATCTGGTGCCCGCCGCACAGGAGTTGGCCGGGGCGACCGTGTGCGCGCTGCTCGGCACGGGGCCGGGCACCGATCCGACCGCACTCGCCGTGGCCGCGGGCGAGGCCGCGGCAGCCGCCGTGCGCGACCACCTGCCCGGTCCCCGCCGCCCGGGGAGCGCCCGGCCCGCCGCCGCTGCCGCCGCCCGTCTGGAGGCCCTGCTCGCCACCGATGACGACGACGCGGACGACGGTCTGCGGGCCATGCTCGCCGTCGCCGCCGTCAACACCACCGTGGCGGCGCTGCCCCGTGCCGTCGCCCGGTGCGCCGACGCGGGCCTGTGGGACCAGGCGGCCGACGATCGGCTGAGACCGTCGCTGGTCACCGAGTTGTTGCGGGTCACCGCGCCGTCGCCGCTGCTGCCGCGGGTCGCCGCCGCCGACGCGACGGCCGACGGCTGCCCGGTACGGGCCGGGGACCGGCTGGTCCTGGTCGCCCGGCACGCGGCCGGTGCCCACGACATCGCACCGGACGCGCGGCGACCGGTGGCGCCCGCCGTGTCCCAGCTCGTCTTCGGGGCGGGGCCGCACGCCTGCCCCGGCGCCCGACTGGCACGGGCCCAGCTCGACGACGTCCTTGCCGCCCTCGCGCCGCACCGGCCCGTCGTGGTGCGGGCCCGCGTGGACCGGCGGGCCGCCCTGCCGGGCTGGCGCACCCTCGCCGTACGTGCCGCGACCGCCGCGGAGGACCGATGACGACGATCGCGGTGACCGGGGCGAGCGGCTTCTGCGGCTCCCACGTGGCCGCCCTCGCCGCCGCGCGCGGGGCCGATGTCCTGTGCCCGGGCCGCCGAGCGGGACCGGTGGGCCGCCATGTCCCGTGGGACGCCGCGTCGCACGCACCCGACCTGCGCGGCGCCGATGTCGTGGTGCACTGCGCGGCGGCCGTCGGCGACCCCGCACCGGGTTCGCCCACCGAGGCGGTGATGCGTGCCGTCAACATCGACGGCACGGCCCGGCTGCTGGAGGCCGCGGCGGGCCGGCCGGTGGTGTGGGTGAGCAGTTCCAGCGTGTACGCACCGGGTCGCGGACGCTGCCTGATCCGCGAGGACCATCCCGTCCGCGGGCAGCTCAACGCGTACGGGCGCACCAAGGCGGCGGGCGAGGCCCTCGCGCTCGCCGCGGGCTCCGTGGTGCTGCGCCCGCGTGCCGTCTACGGCCGCGGCGACCCGCATCTGGTGCCCCGCATCCTCGCCCGGGTCCGCGCGGGGCACCTGTTCCTGCCGGGGGACGATGTGGAGCTGAGCCTCACGGCGGTGGAGAACCTCGCCGATGCCTGCCTCGCCGCTCCCGGCTGGCCGCCCGGTGCGTACAACATCGCCGACCCGGCCCCGTACCGGCGCGACGCAGCGGTGCGGGAGGTGCTGCACGCGCACGGGGTGGCGGCGCGCATCCACCACCTGCCGCTCCCCGCGGCCCGGGGCGCGGCCGTCGTGGGCGAGGCACTGGGCCGGTTGCGGCCGCATGCCGAACCGCCGCTCACCAGGTACGCCGTGGACCAGCTCGCCCACACCGTGGTGCTCGACGTCTCCAGGGCCGTCGGGCAGGGCTGGGCGCCCTCGCGGGAGCTGCGCGACTACACCGCGGACCTGGCCGCCGCCCGCGGCCGGACCGGTCCGCCGTCGGCCGCCCCCGGACACACGCCGGGCGACTGATCCGCCGGGCGGCCGGTCCGGGTCCACGGGGGGCCGACCGGGCATCAGGGGTGTTCCGCGGTCGGGGTGTCACCGGCACCGATGTGTTCGTCGTACCACTGCGGAACGGTAACGGTGCCGGACTCCCAGTCCCTGCGGAGAATCGCGTATCCGACCGCGTCGTGGACCGACCCGTCGGCCCCGGGCCAGGCATCGCGGTGATGCGCCTCCTTGACGTATCCGCAGCGCCGGAACGTCCGCCGCATCGCCACGTTGTCCTGCCGGGTGTTCCCCTCGATCCGCCGAACCCCCGGGAACTCCTCGAACACGTACCTCGTGATCCAGGTCAGGGCGCGGTGGCCGTAGCCACTCCCCCGGAACCGGGTGGCGATCCGCAGGTCGAACAGCGGGGTCGGGTCGCCCAGATCCATCAGGCGGACCAGCCCGACCACGGCATCCCGCACGGCGTCGTCCGCGACGATCCAGAAGGTCCGGTTCTCCTCGCTGTCGTACCTGCCCTCGGCAATCCCTCGCCGGACCTGATCCGCGTCGACCACCTCCGAGCCGTGGAACGGCCAGGTGTCCTCGGTGAGGAAGTCGACGAGGGCAGCCTCCTCCGAGGGGTCCGAAGAAACGCATCGACGGCAGAGGATCTCCATGGCCGGACTCCAAGTGTTGTCGGATCATGACTCAGGCGGCACGGGGCCACGGCCAGGCGGGGCAGACAGGAGACGGCGCCGACCCGGGCGAGCCCCCGGTAGGCGTCGACCTCCTCCCACGGAGTGCGGTGGCCCGACGCGAGCAGAACGTTACGCGCCCGCACGATGTCGTCCTGATCGATTTCCCCCACCTGATTCATGACGGCGGTTCCGGACGCCTCCGAAAGGGCCGAACAAGCCTGGCGACCTGTGCCGTTCGTCCTACGAAAAGGACCTCTGACCTGTCATGACGGGTGCGCCATCGCCTTCCGCGGAAAGGCTGGCGACACACTCGGCCGCCTCCCCCGTGTACGTGGCGGATCGGCCCCGTTCTCGCTGCGCATAATCCACCCGCAGCGCAATCCGACGGCTGTCATACCGGTCGCGACCTAACGTGACGTCATGGAAATCGCTCGGATCACCCCCACCATCTGGCAGTTCCGGTTCCCCGTCGGCCACGTCCACCTCATACGCCTGCCCGATGGATGCGCCCTGATCGACACCGGTGTGCCGGGGTCCGCCCCGGCGATTCTGGACGCACTCGATCGGCTCGGCCACCGCCCCGAGGAGGTGCGGCAGATCGTCCTCACGCACTCCCATCTCGACCACATGGGTTCGGCGGCGGACCTCGTCGCGGCCACCGGCGCCCGCGTCCTGGCCGGGGCGCCGGACGCCCCGTTCATCCGCGGCACCGCGCCGGAGCCCGCGCCGGTGCACACGGCCACGGAGTACGTGCTGCACAAGCAGATCACGGCGGGGCTCGCCGATGCAGACCTGCCCCCTCTGAAGCATGTGGCGGTGGACATCGAGCTGAGCGACGGCGACACCCTCGACGGCTGGGGCGAACCCGTCCACGTCCTGCACGTCCCCGGCCACACCCCGGGGAGCATCGCACTCCATCTCCCCTCCAGCGGCGTGCTGTTCCCCGGTGACAACATCGCCACCGAGGACGGCCGGGCGATCCTCGGCCCGTTCAACGTGGATCGGCGCCGGGCCATCGCCTCCTTCCGGCGGCTCGCCGCGCTGGACGTGGAAACGCTGTGCGTGCCCCACGGCCTGCCGCTGACGGAGAACGCGAGCGCGGTGCTCCGGACGGCCGCCCCCGAGAACGACTGGGTGTGAGACAGGGGGGTGCCATTCGGATCCGGGGCCGGGACGGCGATGGCCTTCGGCACGCGGTGATACCTGGCTGCACGGTGATGCCCACCGGCATGGCGGCACCCGGCTGCACGGTGATGCCCACCGGCATGGCGACGCCCGGCGATGCGCCCGCTCGGGGGCGGGCACACCACCGGGCGCATGGTCCGCCCTGCCGGGGCACTTCACCCGGGCCGCTCGAAAGCGGCTCGGGGAAAGGCTCAGAAGACGAACGGTCCGGGTGTCTGGGCGGACTTGGCGTTGCACGTCGCGGTGATGCCCATGACCACGACCTTGAGGGACTTGGCCTCCAGACTGTCCCCGGAGGCGACCGTTCCGGTGAGCGGGCCCGTGGACACGGGGCTGCCCGCCGGAATTGCGGGGTTGGCGTTGCCGGTGAACGCCACCGAGCCGGAGCCCTTGTTGGTGAGCGTGAGCGTCGACTTCACCGAGTTCGCCCCGACGTTGATCGGCGCGGTGATGGCGGAGGTCGAGAGGTTGATGGTCGCGGACGTGCCGCTCTGGGTGGCCGTGAGGGTCGCGCTGCCCGAGCCGTACAGGCCGCAGTCGAAGGAGATGGTGGCGGTGGTGGGGTTGACCGCGCCGGCAGTGGGTGCCAGCGCGAGCGCGCCCGCGGCGAGAACGGAACAGATCCCGACTCGCCGTATGCCATGCCTCATGATGGTTTGGCCCTTCGTGTGGGGGGGATTACCGGCGCCGGATCGCCGAGGGCGCCGGACCGTCACATATCGCTGACGCACCGTCAGCGATATGACTTCCCCATTGAGGCACGCCCCCCTTGAGACAACAAGGCACATCTCCATGATTTTTGACATGCTACGGCCAATTTGGAGCGTGCCGCGAGCCGTCCGTGGGCGTGAGCAGGCGGTTGACTCGTCCGGGGTGACCGGTGAATGCCGACCCGGCCCAGGTGTGGGCAGGCTCGGACTGCGCCGCCGGTGCTGAAGAGGCGCTGGTGGCGGCGGTGTACCGGGCATCGATACGCGTACACAAGTACACGGCTCCCGAGGTGCGACGGCAGTTGCCGGCGCTGGACGCCGCCCGGTACGGGGCACCGGAGCCGGCGGCGGAACTCGCTGCGGTGAAGGCGGGCGACGAGCCCGACGCCGAGTGGCGCGCGGAGTGGGCCACCGCCCTTGACGAGCACCGGAGTCGGTGGGGCCACAAATGCCGTGCCGTCGGTCCGGTTCCGCTTGACCTTGACACGTTGACAAGGTCTTCACTGCGGCCAAGGAGGTGATCCTCATGATCACGCCGAAAGAGGACACGACCACGATGCGAGCGCTCCAGGGGCTGGCGAACAGCAACTCGTCGGTCAGACTCCAGGCAGCACTGGCGGTCGGTACGGCCCCGGACCCGGCGTTCATCACCGGGCTCGTCGAGCGATGCGCGATCGAGCCCGAGTTCTACGTGCGTGAAATGCTGACCTGGGCGCTCACCCGGCACGCGGCATCGATGACGGTCCCGGTCCTTCTCGACGAGGTCCGCTCGGAGCGTACGCAGGCACGGAGCCAGGCGTTGCACACGCTGTCCAAGATCGGGGATCGGCAGGCATGGCCGGTGATCACACCGGCGCTGCTGTCCGACGCCGACGACGAGGTGGCCCGGAGCGCCTGGCGGGCGGCGGTCGTGCTGGTGCCCGAGGGTGAGGAGCACGAGTTGGCCCTAGTGTTGGCGACGCAGCTCGGGCGCGGCGAACGCGAGACGCAGCTGAGCCTCAGCCGGGCGCTGATCGCGCTCGGGGAAGTGATGCTGCCGGCACTGGGCGCCGCGACGACGGATCTCGACCCTCGCGTGCGCACGCACGCGATCGCCACGGAACGGCTGTGGCGCGACCCGGATGCCGGCTTCGAGTTCGCGATCGAGGAGGCGAAGCGCGTCGTGGCTCTCGGCGGGGCCGGCCAGGAGGGGCAGTAGGAAGTGCTGATCGGTGATGTCGCACGGCGGTCCGGGGTGAGCGCCCGCATGCTCAGGCATTACGAATCGCTCGGACTGGTGCGACCGACGGACCGTACCGGTTCCGGCTATCGGGAGTACTCCGGCGAGAACATCCGGCGCATCTTCCACATCGAGAGCCTGCGGTCGTTGGGGTTGTCGCTGCGCGACGTCGGGCGCGCACTCGACGACCCCGACTTCGCGCCCGGGGAACTCGTCGACGACCTCATCCGCCAGACGCAGGACCGCATCGCGGCGGAGACGGAGTTGCTCACGCGACTCCGTCGAATCGGTGCCGCGGAACCCGCCGGCTGGGAGGACGTCCTCCAGATCGTCGCGCTCCTCCAGGCGTTGGGGTCGAAGAGCGCGGGGGCACGGCAGCGCGCGGCCCTGTCCGCGGTCGACGACGTCGCCGTGCCGGTGGAGGCTCTGGTGGAGGCCGTGCTGAACGAGTCGGACCCGAACGTCGCCGGGGCCCTTCGTTGGGCTCTGGCGCGATCGGGCGAGGACGGACCGGCACTGCTGGCGAAGGGCCTCGCCTCACCGGCGGCCGAGGTACGGAAACGTGCCGTCCAGTCCATCGCCGAGTTCCCGAACGGTGAGGCGACCGCCCTGTTGCAGGAGGCCCTCACGAACCCCGATGCCGCGGTCCGCGGATACGCGGCTCTGGCGCTCGGGGCACGTGGGGTGGCCGACGCGGTCCCGACGCTCGTCGACATGGTCGTCGGGGAGAGGAACGACGTCGACGCGGCCGATGCGCTGGGCACGCTGGCGAGTGATGCCGTACTGGCGGATCAGATCGTTGCGGGGCTCGTCGACCGCCTCGCCCGCAGCGCCCCCGGATCGTCCGCACGCCGACGGCTGACCCAGGCGCTCGCGGACATCCCGGGGATGTCGGCGTCCCGTGCCCTGGCAGATCTGTCACATGACGAGGACCGTGTCGTCGCGCTCACCGCGGCATACATTCTCAAGCTGCGCGACGCGCGATAGCCGCGCGGCCAGGACGCGGCCCCGGTCCGAAGAAGTCGATGTCGCGCTCGAAGAACACGGAGCGGGCATGGGCGGTGCAGAAGCCCAGAAACGTCTTCTCGCGCTGCTGACGGCTGCGGCGTTCATCGCCGATCGGATGAGGGCGCCGGCTCGTGCTCGCATCGAAGACGATGGCGCTTCCCCGGAGTTGACGAGCGCAATGGAGAAACTCACGGCTCCACAGATCACAGACAGCATCAATCGGGCACTCGAGACGAACTCTTCCCTGCTCGACGAAGAGACATCGGCCGAGTTCATGAAGATCTTCGGAGGAGGCCGAATCGTTGCTGGCCGGTATGTACCGCTGCAATACGAAGAGATCAGAGAGGCACTGCGCCTGACTGGCGGCCGAGGGCTGTGCCGCCGCTGCTCCCGCAGGTTCGTTTCCACGTCTCCGCCAGCAGCCGGAATCGGCGCACCACACCCGCTGTTTTGCTTTGAAGAACCTTCAGTTTCCGCGAACTCGCGAGGGTGAGGGTACTGAACGTGAATGCGTGGGGTCGGTCGGAGAGCGGCGCGGTCGTCGTTGTCTCTTTGGGCACTGACGACCCAGGCGTCATCAGTGGACGATGGACACAATCTGGCACGCGGCTTCGGCGAGTCGGCGCTCTCCCCGGACGCGGGCCAGGCCCAGGGCAGTGACGGGATCGATGCCACGTGTGCACAGGCGCCAGGCGGTTTCCGTATCCAGGAACACCGATGCGGTCGGCCGACCGCTGGGCGGTTCGCCCAGTGACCAGCGGTCCACGGTGGCGGTGGCGGTCCACCTGCCGCCGGCCGGCCCCTCGACGATCACTTCGATCTGGGCCCCGACCGGTGCTGTCGCGTTCCGCAGGGTATGAGGCAGGGCCCGCATGAAGGTGTCCAGGACCGTGGACAAGGCATGCGGTTCGGGGTCGGTGTCGCGGCCGATGGCATGTCGGAGCTGCTGCCGGTGGGTCCAGTACTCGGTGAACTCCCGGGCGATGTCCAGCCATCCTGGCGCCGGGTCGACTCCCGCCCATGACACACCCAGGGCGGGCGCTTCGAGATCGGCAGTGGCACATCGCTCGGCGAGCTGGATCCCGGCCGCCTCCAGCGCATCGACGAGCGAAACGGGGCTGTCCCCGGCATGGAGGTCGACCCATTCCTGATTGGTGCGGTGGATGAACGCCTCCAGCGTCTCTCCCTGCATGAAGGCACCCCGGGATCCGCCTGGGCTACGACCGAGGCGGCCGCGGTAGCCGCCGAGGAGATGGGCGGCAAGGTCATGCACAGTCCAGCGCGGGAGCACCGTCTTGCTCCAGTCAGCGGGCCGCAGGCCACGCAGGGTGTCGACCAATGCCTCCAGCTCGGGACCGAACAAGAGGCGAGCGTCGATCGGATCGCCCAGCCAGGAAGTACCGGATGTGCCGTTGGATTGGGAACTCATGGTCAAAGCCTGTCAGCCGGAAGCCTCGGTCTGCCATTCAATACCCCGCCGTGGTACGGGCTCGTGCCTCAGCCGTCCGGGATCAGACCGGTGCCGCCCAGTCAGCCTTCGACCATGTCGGGACCGCTCCACCGGCCGAACGCCCACCCGCGGCGCGGCGGCTACCGCCGAGTTCTTCCGCCCGCCTTCGTAGCGGCGATCGAGGAACCTCGGAACGGAAACCGGCACCGAGCCCGTCGCAGGCCTGAGAGCGTTTTGGCCTGCTCGGGGCGCTCGGCCCGGTCCTCCACGCCCTCGTGCTGTTTCGAGACGCGGTGCACGGACGCCGCCGAGGCGTGAAACCGCGGGCACCGTCGTGGGGTGAGCGGTCCGGGACACCGTGCTCCGCACTACCGGGCCCGGCGGTCGGGGGCGGGGGCGCGCGGTCGTAGGCGCTCCCCCTGCGGCCCGAACATGATCAGGTATTCGACCGGTCCGCCGGGTCCGGCGTTCGCGACTCCGTGGGCGGTGCGGGCGTCGAACTCGGCCACGTCCCCGGCACTCAGGACGAGGTCCTGCTCTCCGAGCGCCAGCCACAGCCGCCCATACAGGACGCACAGCCATGCGTACCCGTCGTGGGAGACCTGCCGCGGCCGCGTCGGCGGCGCGTCGACGGCGGGCAGGACGTGCTTGTGGGCGTGCAGGCCCCCCACGTACCGGGTCAGCGGCAGCACCGCCTTGTCGTCGCCGGGACGCTGCGGCGTCGGGGTGCGCGGACCGGCCGGGGCGGCGGGTGCGGTGCCGGCCAGCTCGTCCAGGGAGATGCCGTACGCCTTCGCGAGTCGCAGCAGCACCTCCAGGGTCGGCTTGCGTCGGCCGGTCTCGATCCGTGACAGCGTGCTCGGCGAGATGCCGGTCGCGCGGCCGACGTCGGTGAGTGTGGCGCCGTGGCGCTCGCGCGCGGTCCGCAACCGGGGGCCCATGGCCGCCAGTGTGTCGGCTGTGCCGTCGTCCGTCATCATCGCCCCGCCCTCTCCGGCCGTGCCGCCGCCACCGCCCTGTCCTGCCAGTTTGCCGGGACGGCAAGGGTGCTCGCACCAAATGGCCGCCGCGCCGCATGATCGGTGGGCAACCACGGCCGCCCGCGAACCGAGGAGAAGCGATGCACCGACCCACGCCGCCCGCCGACCTGCGCCACCGCACCATCGAGGCACCCGCCGGGCGCCTGCACCTGGTCGAGCAGGGCACCGGACCGCTGGTCCTGCTCGTCCACGGCTTCCCCGAGTCCTGGTACTCCTGGCGCCGGCAGCTCCCGGCCCTCGCGGCGGCGGGGTACCGGGCCGCGGCGCTCGACGTGCGCGGCTACGGCCGCTCGTCCAAGCCGGCCGCGACGGACGCCTACCGGATGCTCGCCCTGGTGGAGGACAACGTCGCCCTGGTGCGCGCCCTGGGCGAGGAGAGGGCGGTGGTCGTCGGGCACGACTGGGGCTCCAACATCGCGGCGGCCTCCGCCCTGCTCCACCCCGAGGTTTTCCGCGCCGTCGGGCTGCTGAGCGTCCCCTACGCGCCGCCCGGCGGTCCCCGCCCCACCGACGTCTTCGCCAGGATGGGCGGCGACCAGGAGTTCTACGTCTCGTACTTCCAGGAGCCCGGCCGGGCCGAAGCGGAGATGGAACCCGACCTCCGGGGCTGGCTCGCGGGCTTCTACGCGGCCATGTCCGCCGACACCATGCCCGGCCGGGGCGAACCCGACCCACACTTCGTGGCCCGCACCGGCGGCCTGCTGCGCGACCGCTTCCCCGACGGCAAACTGCCCGCGTGGCTGACCGAGGACGACCTCGACGTGTACGCCGGGGAGTTCGAGCGCACCGGCATGACCGGGGCTCTCAACCGCTACCGCAACATGGACCGCGACTGGGAGGATCTCGCCCGGTACGGCGGCGCCCCGATCAGGCAGCCGTCCCTGTTCATCGGCGGCGCGCTGGACGCTTCCACGACCTGGATGGCCGACGCGATCGACGCCTACCCGGCCACCCTCCCCGGCCTGGTCTCCTCCCACATCCTGGACGGCTGCGGGCACTGGATCCAGCAGGAGCGTCCCGAGGCGGTCAACCGCCTGCTGACCGCCTGGCTCGCCTCCCTGCGGGACTGAATCGTCGGACACGAACGGCCGGCCCTCGCCGATCCGCTCGGCGGTCCTCCCGACGGACAAGCCCTTTACCCTACTTTCTTCACAACCCGATTCCGTACCGGCGCGCCCCGGAGCCGGGGCCATGCGCCGCCGGACGCTTCCTGCCGTCGGGCACGACCGACCCGCCCGTGTTGTACGACCGCCCCCGGCCGTACAACACCCTTCCGTCCCGGTCCGGAGTTCCGGTTGCGCAGTTCCGGTACGAAGGCGGGGACGGTTGCCCGTCGGCCGCTGTCGTACCGGCTACGAACCGGCCGGGGCCGCGGAGATCTCGGTCCCCCGCTGTGAGCGCGGGGTCTTCTCGCCGACCTTGTTGGGCTGGATGGTCCGCGGGTCGACGGCTTCGCCGGGTGCGCCCTGCCGGTAGACGCCGTCGGGGTCGGAGTCCCGGTCGTGAGGCAGGAGGAAGAACACCCGGCGACGGTAGAGACCGCTGTCCGGGTCGGCCTCGGCGGCGGCGTCGAGCTCGACGTACCCGATCATGCGCCCGTCGCGGGCGTAGCGGGGTTTGCTGCGCCGACGGGGGGTCTTGTCCAGGGCCTGGCGGACGTAGTCGAGGTGCTCGGTGTCTTCCAGCCACACCACGTGGGCTTCGTGGGTGAGGTCGCCGTCGGTCAGTAGCGAGCTCATGGCCACGACCTCTCCTTCGTCCGCGTGCACCAATCCGGATGGTGCCTGAATGGTGTGCCGCTCTTCCTCTGTGGGGGCCGCGCCGTTCTCCGTACGGAGGCGTGTGCCCGGTGGGCCGTGCCCCCATCGTAGAGGGGGTCCCGGTACGGGCGCAGGGGGCGGCGCCGCAAGGAGTGGGCGGGCTGATGGGTACGGATGTTGTTCACTGTTCGGCTACCAGGGCGAGGTTGGGGTAGAACTTGCGGCCGTTGGATTTGATCATGTCGGCGGGCGAGGCCAGGCCGACCTCCTGCCTGACCCTGGTGGCGAAGGTGCGGGCCGTGGCGGGCCGGATGCCTTCGCTGGTGGTGCACCAGGTGCTGTAGGAGGCGTAGAGCAGGCCCTGTTCCACGCGGAGTTCCGGTTTCTCGGGGTCGTGGACGCAGCACTCGGTCAGGAAGCGGCCGATGTGGTCCTCGGTATTGGCGTAGGCACTGGTGGCGATGCGGACCCGATCCGGTCCGGCGAGGGTGTCGCGGGTGGCCAGGTAGCGGCGGGCGCCTTCGGTGAGCCAGTGCAGGATGCCGGGGCCCTCGTCGACGACGAGTTCGACGGCGAGATTGTCGATCTTCCGTTCATCGGGAACGATCCGTTCGAAGGGCAGCAGGCGGATGCGCCGCCAGAACGCGAAACCACCGGTCGACACCTCGGGCCGGTGATTGCCGAGCAGCCACAGGTGGTGGGTGGGGGTGAAGGAGAAGTAGTCCTGCCGCATGCGGCGGGCCTTGATCTTGTCCCCGCCGGTGAGCAGGCGGACCCGGGCTTCGTCGAAGCGGTCGTTCGGCTTGAGTTCGCTGCAGACGATCAGGCGGCGGCCGTGGAGTTCGGTGAGCTCGGTGGAGTGCTCGGAGAACGCACCACGATCCATGAGGAAACCGGGCGGGGCGGCATCGGCGTAGTCGCCGAGGATCTGGATCATCACGTCCAGGAGGACGGACTTGCCGTTCTTGCCCTGGCCGTGCAGGAAGGGCAGGACCTGCGCGCCGACGTCCCCGGTGATCGAGTAGCCGAGCAGCAGGTGCAGGAAGTCGATCATTTCCTGGCCCTCGGCGTCGTCGCCGAAGGTGTCCGCCAGGAACCGGTGCCAGCGGGGGGTGGGCATGTGCCGGGGTCCGACACTGGTGGCACGGGAGTGGAAGTCGCGGGTCGGGTCGGGCTTGCGGAGCCTGCCGGTCCTGAGATCGACGATGCCCTCCGGCGTGCACAGGGCGTAGGGGTCGCCGTCGAGGGTGTCCGGGTCGACGGAGAGGTCCGGCGACGCCTTGGCCTGGGTGAGCATGGCCTTCATGCCGGTGGTCGAGAGGGTGCGCTTCTTGTGGAGGCGCACTTCCCGGTCGCCGAAGATGCCGCGGGGGTCCGCGTCCGGCATCTCCTCGGCCATTTCCCCCGCCGCCCACAGGGCGGCCTTCTCGCCTCCGGACCGCTTCCACCGGTAGCCGTCCCAGGAGTACCAGCCGAGACCTTCCACGTGCCGGAACTGGTCGCGGTAGAGGCGGGCGAACAGCTTCGCGTTCCCCCGGTCGGTCAAGGTGCCGGGCAGCTGTGCCGGAGGCGGCCACGCCGCCTGGGACACGACGACAGGAGACCCGGTTGCCTCGGGAACGGCCTGCGACGGCAGGGCGGCCGCAGGATGCACGGGCGCCTCCGGGCCCGGGGTGGGGTCCCGGGCTTCGAGGTCGAGCATCTGCTGGGCGGCGGCAGTGGCGTCGAAGCGCGCGCTCTCGGCACTGCTCATGAACGTCCTTCGGGGTGGAGCGGTCGGGCGGCCCCGGCTGCGAGACCGTCGTGGATGATCTTCTGGTTGCGGGCTTCCTGCCACGGGCGGGCCTCGTGCGCCGCGGCGGTGAGGAGTTCGCGGACGTCGTCCTCCCGAAGGTGGCCTGCGGCGGCCAGGCCGCCCGCGGTGAACGCGGCCCGGTTGAGTTTCTCGGTGAAGCCCGCCCCTTCCGCCGTCGCCGCGCATCCGCCGACCTCGGCGAGGAGCGGGGCCAGGACTCTGTGCGCGGACTTCGGGCGACGCGCCCGCCGGGCTCCGGGAACGCCTACGGGGGCAGGACGGGGCCCTGGCGGCCCGAGGGGGCGCGGGGGCACGACAACGTGCCCGGTGCGGGTCAGTTCGGCCGCGAGCCAGCCCGGGAGGGGCGCGGGCATCCGCGCGGTTCCGAGAGCCTCGTAGGCGCCCTGGGAGGTACGGGTCGTCGGGGCGACGATGTACCCGCCCTCGGCCCGTACGTCGACCTGCCAGGCCAGGGCGACCTTGGGGCTGGAACCGGTCGAGGAACGGAACCGGGTCCGGGGGTCGGGATTCCGGTACCAGATGTGGAGACCGCCCGAGGGGGTACGGACCCGCAATGTTTCCTCGTCCTCGGCAGGGCTGGGCTGCCCGCGGAAGGCGGCGAGCAGCGCCATTGTGTCGAATCCGGAGGCCAGGCCGGTGAGGTTGACGGAATCGTGGATCGGGATGCCCGGGAGCAGACGGCTTCGGTCAGGGACCGAAGCGCAGTGCGCGTCGATGTCGATGACCACCAGGCCGGCCGGACCGCAGGCCACACCCACACCGGACCGGGGGCTGGCGGTCCACCACTCCTCGATGCGCCGCGGATCGGTGGTTCCGGCGTGGAAGCCGTGACAGGGCCTGCCTGCCGGGAGGCAGGGGCAGGTGCGGGGATCGTGGTGCCGGTCCCTGCAGTCGGGGCAGTTCCCGGCCGGGGTCTTCCGGCCGGGGGCCAGGGGGTGGACGGGCCAGCCGTTCTCCGCGCACCAGCGGGCGACGGAAAGCGACGGGACATGCCGGACAGGAGGAACTCCGGGGGTCGTCTCACCGTGGCGCCGCACGCAGTCGTCCTTGTCAGTCCAGTCGTAAAAGCTTCAGTCCCTGCCCTGCGCCGCTGGTCACAGGGCCTGCCGACCTCGTCATCAGGGACTGAAGGGACTGTCATTCGGAATGAGTGTAGGCACTCACCCGTTGTCGGTCCCGTCATCTCGCCCGCGTGCCGTTATCCGATTCTCAGTCCCTTGAGTCCCTTCGGACCCTCCCCGACACCTCAAAACGCCCGAAAAAATAGATGTATATACCGTTATTTTGAGGGTGACAAGACCAACCTCGGGTTGACCTGCGGGCGGGCGCGGGGTCGCCGGGACGAGGGAAAGAGCCTCTTTCCGGTGGGGGGCCACTCTCCGAGGGACCGGGGCGAGGGACCGAGGGACGGACTGGCGACCCTCGGTCCCTGCCTTCAGTCCCTCAACATATCCGCAGGTCAGAGCGGGTTTCAGTAGCCCGACAGGGACTGAAGGGACTCAAATTCGCAATTATGAGCCAGCTACGTAATGAGTAAGACAAGATGTACGCGTGCACATGCGCGCACGCACGTTATGGGCTTATAACTAGGATTTTGAGTCCCTTCAGTCCCTGTTTTGCGGGGTCAAAACGCTCTGACCTGGGCTTTTATCAGGGACTGAAGGGCAGGGACCGAAGCGGTCCCCAGTCACTGGACCGCGTTCCGTCCCTCGTCGGCCACCCAGCCGTACGGGACGGTTACGCACGGCGAGCCCCCGCCCCGTCAGGATGTTTTTTTGCCTGCGGTGGGATCTTCCGGCGTGGGTCCCTGCGTGCGTCGGAGGGACCCACGGCAGGGAGAGACAGCTGTCGCGGCCCGCCGTCAGGCGCGGACCACGCGCGAGGAGGTCAGGGACAGACCGACGAACAGCTGAAGGGCCGCGAGCCCGAGCAGGAGAGCGAGGGGAGCCGTCCAGCCTCCGGTGACCGAGCGGACCAGGCCGACGCCGAAGGGCCCGGCAGAGGCCAGCAGGTATCCGGTGCTCTGGGAGAAGGCCGACAGTGCCGCGGTCTCCTGCGGACTGCGCCCGCTCGCCCCGATGACGGCCAGGATCAACGGGAAGGCGCCCAGCCCGAGGCCGGTCAGCACGGCCCAGAGAACGGGCAGGGCCGTCGGCGCGTACAGCAGCCCCAGGTATCCGGCGATCAGCGAGACACCCACGATGCAGAAGGCGAGCCGGAGCCGCGCCGGGGTCCGGGTGAGCGGCATGAGGACGAACGTGGAGGGCACGCCGACGAACAGGGCGAGGCCCAGCATGAAGCCGGCCCGGTCGGAGCTCATCCCGTGGTCCGTCAGAACGGTCGGGAGCCAGCCGATGACCGCGTAGCTGTTGAGGGACTGGAGGGCGAAGACCGCGGTCACCAGCAGCCCGAAACGGGTTCGCCCGACGGCCCAGGCCGAGACCGTTCCGCCGCCGCTGCGAGGGGGCGAGCCCTTCCAGGCTCCCGGCCTCAGTGCCCAGACCCCGAGGGCAGCCAGAGCGGGCAGGGTCCAGGCCGCCAGGCCCAGGGACGGCCGCCCCGCCGCCCCGGCGACGGGCACGGCCGCCGCCGCGGCGAAGGCCGAGCCGAGCGCCATCACGGTGGTGTACACACCGGTCAGCAGCGCGACCCGGTCGGGAAAGTGCGTCCTGACCACAGCGGGCAGCAGAACGTTGCACAGGGCCAGCCCCGCCGAGCCCAGCAACGTCCCGGCCAGCAGCGCCCAGGTCTGGGGCACGGCCCGGACGGCGAGCCCGGCGCAGAGCGCCAGCAGTGCCAGGAGAACGGCGGGTTCGGTGCCCAGACGGCGGGCCAGCACGGCGCCGGTCGCGCCCACGGCCGCGAAACAGAGGGCGGGCAGCGCCGGTACCAGGGACGCGACCAGCGGGCCGAAGCCCAGTTGCGCCTGGAGCTGCTCCATCAGGGCGGCGGCGCTGCTGATGGCCAGCCGCAGGTTGAGGGCGATCAGCACGATGCCCGCGGCCGCCGGCCAGGCGGCCCGGGAGAACGAGCGGGCAGCATGGGCGCTGCCCGCGGACGAAGGACGCGTCGGGGAACGGGGGATCGACAGCATGACCACAAACATAAAACGTCTGACCTTTAACGTCCAATCTTTAGAGCTACGATTGAGGCGTACCGCCCAGCCCTGTCGGAAGAGACGGCACCGCCTGACAGCCGTACCGCCCCGGGCCCTCCGGTCCTACGAATGACCGGAGCCACCACCCGTGAAAGGTAGAACCGCCGTGACTCTCGCCTCCGCACGCCGCTCGGTACTTGTCGACGACGTCATCCAGCGGCTGCGCGCCGAGATCACCTCCGGGAGATGGCCGGTGGGGGGCCGCATCCCGACCGAGACGGCACTCATCGAGCAGCTCGGTATCGCCCGAGGGACCCTGCGCGAGGCGACCCGTGCCCTCATCCACGCAGGGCTCCTCCAGGCCCGGCAGGGCGACGGCACCTATGTGCGTGCCACGAGCGAACTGTCCGGCGCCATCCAGCGCCTCGACAGCGAGCTGGGCGACGTCCTTGAGGTCCGCCAGGCCCTGGACGCCCAGGCAGCCCGCCTGGCGGCCGTCCGGGTCTCCCCCGAGCAACTCACCCGTCTCGACGACCTGCTCGCGCGGCGGTCCACCGCCTGGCGGGACCGTGACCGCGATGCCTGGATCGAGGCCGACTACGCCTTCCACCAGGGCATCGCCGCCGGCAGCGGGAACGTCCTGATGGACAACCTCTACACCGCTCTCGGCCCGGCCCTGCGCCGTTCGATGACCGCCCACTGGGACGAGCACGGATTCGACGGCGCGGACCGCCGGGGGCACGAGGACCTCCTCGACGCCCTCCGGGAGGGAGATGCCGGGCGTGCCGCCCGCAGTGCCGTTTCCAACATTGACGCCACCGACGACTGGCGCGGCGCCCCACCGGCGTCCCCGGCCGCCGAAAGCTGAGCCCGGACCGGACTCCCCCTCTGCGGCCGGTGGACCACGGCTCCTGCCCGACGGACCGGTTTCCCCGCCGACCGGCGGAGCGGCGGCCGTGAGCCACATGAGTGCACGCCGACGCCGCGTTCCCCGTGCCGGTGCCGTGGTGGCCGGGGAACGGGCCCCGGCCATGGGAGCAGCCGTTGTGAGGGCGGTTGTCGTGATGGCAATATCTGCGGATGCTCTTCCCCCGCAACGTGGCTCTGTGGGTCGTCGCGGCCTCGTACGGGCTGTCGTCGATGGGCGATCAGATGGCGATGGTGTCCCTGACCCTGCGCTTCCACGACCAGGGGCGGTCGGGAGCGATGATCGCGGCCCTCGTCGTCGCGGGTGTGATCCCCCTCGTGGTGGTGGGGCCGCTCGCCGGCCCGCTGGTGGACCGGGTCGACGGCCGACGACTGATCGTGGTCGTGACGGCTCTCCAGGCCCTCGCGGCGGCGGGCACGGCGGTCTTCGAGGACGCGGGGACGACGATCGGACTGCTGGTGCTGCTGGGGGCGGGCACGGCCCTGGCCTCGCCCGCGTTGCAGCTGCTCGTGCCCCGGCTGACCGGGGACGGGAGCGCGACGGGCGGATACGCCCGGCTGGAGACGTTCCGCACGGGAGGCAACGTGGCCGGCCCCGCCCTGGCCGGGCTGCTCGTCGCGGCGACGGACGCACGAGTGGCCCTGCTCGTCGACGCCGCGACCTTTGTCGTGATGGCCGCTGCCTTCCTGTTCCTGCCCGTACCGGGGCGTCGGGGCCCGTCCGTCCGTACCGACACCGGATGGGCGGCGCAGGTCCGCCGAGGAGTCGGCGTGCTCGCCGGGGACCGGCTGCTGCGGACGGCCATCGGGGCCCTGGCCGGTGCGATCGTCTTCACTGCCGTGCTGGGCGTGGCCAGAGTGTTCTTCGTCCGCGACGAACTGCACGCCTCGGACACCGGGTACGGATGGTTGGTGACGGCGCACACGGTCGGCATGCTGCTGTCCTCACTGCTTCTGGCCCCGCGGATTCCCCTGTCCCGACAGCCGCGCGTCCTCGTCGGCGCGGGCATCCTCATGGGGGCCGCGCTGGTGGGCACTGCCCGCGTGCCGGTTTTCGCCGTCGCGCTGATCGCCTTCGTGCTGACCGGGGTCGCCAACTCGTTGCAGGGGCTGGCCATTCGCAATCTCATTCACGATCGGGTGCCGCCCGAGGTCCGGGGCCGGGCCTTCGCCACCTCCGGGGCCGTGCTCAACGGCGCCCATCTGGCGGGAACAGCACTGGGCGGCCCCGCCGCCGGTCTGCTCGGCGGTGACGGGGCCCTGCAACTGGCCGGGGCCGGAACACTGCTGGCGACCCTGGCGGCGGCCCCCGCGCTCGTGAAACGGCCCGGACCGTCGGTTGCCGCGACGAGCCCCGTCGCGGCAACCGACGAACGATGACCGGCCCGCGGACCGGTCACGCGGAGGGCAGCGCCACTTCCTGGCCGGTCGGGAGGACCGACAGCTCGGTCGCCTGGGAACGGACCGTCTTGCGGCCCTCGACACGGGCTCCGATGGTCCTGGGGTCCACGGCCTCCGAGGGGGCGCCGAACTTGTAGAGCCCCTCCGGTGCGCTGTCCCGGTCGTGGGGTGCGACCCAGAAGACGCGCCGCAGGTACGTCCCCGAGGCGCGCGACGGCTTGGCCCCGTCGCCCAGCACCGCGTATCCGACGAGACGGCCGTCGCGGTGGAAGGGCGGCGCGGAACGTCTTCCGCGCACGCGGTCGAGTGCTTGGCGGACGTAGTCGAGTTCGTCGATGTCGGACGCGACCCAGACGATGTCGATCTCGTGGGTCAGGTCCTCCGGCCCGATCAAGGCACTCACGTTGTCTCCTTCGTGCCGTCGTCCTCCACCAGCAGCCCGATGCCGGGGTAGTACTTCCTGGAGTTCGAGGTTGCCATGTCGGACGGGGAGCGCATACCCAGGGTCTCCCGCACACGGGCGGCGAAGGTCCGGGAACTGACCGGTTTGGCGACCTCGGGTTCCCCGTCGCACCAGCTCTGATAGGCCAGATAGAGCGTCTTCTGCTCGGCCCTGAGTCCGGGCTCGATGACGCACGCCTCTTTCAGGAATCGTCCCAAGTGATCTTCTGTCTCCGCATACGCGTCCGTTGCCAGGCGGACGCGTTCCGGCCCCGACAGGTCTTTTTCGCCATCAAGATACCGACGGGCGCCGTCGATCAGCCAGGCCAGAATGCCCGGCCCCTCCTCATTGACGAGGACATCGGCGAGATTGTCGATCTTCTGGTCGTCGGGGACGACCTTCTCGAACGGGACGAGCCGCATGCGCCGCCAGAAGGCGAAGCCCCCGGTCCCCACCTCCGGTTTGTGGTTGCCGAGCAGCCAGAGCTTGTGGGTCGGGGTGAAGCTGAAGAAGTCCTGGCGCATCCGGCGGGCCTTGATCCGGTCCCCGCCGGTCAGCAGCTTCACCCGTGCCTCGTCGAACCGGTCCCCCGCCTTGAGTTCGCTGCAGACGATGACGCGCCGGCCGTGCAGTTCGGCGAGGTCGGTGGGATGTCCGTCGAAGGGCTTGGCCATGAGGAAGCCGGGCGGGGCCGCGTCCGCGTAGTCGCCCAGAAGCTTGACCAGGGTGTCCAGCAGGACGCTCTTGCCGTTCTTGCCGAGGCCGTGGAGGAAGACCAGCGCCTGCCCGCCGACGTCGCCCGTGATCGAGTAGCCGAGCAGCAGGTGGAGGAAGTCGATCATCTCCAGGCCCTCGGCGTCCGCACCGAAGGTGTCCCGCAGGAAGCGGTCCCATTGCGGGACGGGCATCTGACGCGGCGCCACGGACGTGGCCCGCGAGTGCAGGTGCCGCAACGGATCGGGGGTGGTGGAGATGCCGGTGCGCAGGTCCACGATGCCGCCGGGGGTGCACAGCGCGTACGGATCGGCGTCCAGCAGCGCCGCGTCCAGGAGCATGCCGTCCGCGGCCTGGGCCTGCGCGAGCATCGCCTTGATCCCGGCGGTGGACAGGGCCCGGCCGCGCGCACGCTTCATCTCGGAGGCGGTGAAGTCCTCCTGGTCGTCCACCCGGGCCAGCTTCTTCGCCATGTCCCCGGCGGCCCACACGACGCGGTCGTGGTCGTCCGGGACCCAGCGGTAGGCGTCCCACTTGTACCAGCCGAGACCGTTCACGTGCCGGTACTCGCGGGCGTACAGGTATGCGAACGCCTCGGCCAGTCCCCGGTCGGAGAGCGAGTCGAGGACCAGCCCGTGCGCGGTGGCCCGGAACGGGGCGTCGGTGTAGGGCCCCTGGGCGCCCCCCGGTGGCGGGTTCTCCGTCCCGTGCGTCCGGGAGTGGGCGATGATCTGCTGGGCGACCGCAGCCGCGTCGAAGTCGAACACCCCCTGGATCGGTGAGCTCACGAGCGGCCTTTCGGGACGAGCGGGCGCCGCAGGCCCGCGGTGAAACCGCTGTCGATGATCTGTGCCGAGCGTCGCCGCTGACCCGGCCTCACCTGCTCCGCGACCTCTTCGAGCAGGTGCCGTGCGCGGCCCGCGTCGACGACTCCGGCCGCGCAGAGGCCCCCTGCCGTGTACGCGGCACGGTTGAGCTTGTCGCTGAAGCCCGCGCCCGACGCCGTGGTGGCGCATCCCAGTACCGGGGTCAGCACGGATCCGAGTGCCCGGTCCGCGGCGGCGCTCCCCCACCCCGCCGACACGACGGCGGCAAGAGCCGGGTCGACCCTCCCAGGAGGCCGTGTGCGCCCCTCCAAGGGGCTTTCACGGTGTCCGGTGCGCTCCAACTCGCCGCGCAGCCAGGAGGGCAGCGGAGCGGGCGTGACGCACTCTCCTAGGCGCTCGTAGACCCCCGCCTCGGTGCGAGTGCCCGGGGCGACGATGTACCCGCCCTCGCCCCGGACGTCGACCTGCCAGGCCAGACCCCGCCCGCCCGTGCCGACCGAGGAACGCAGCCGGTGGCCCGGGCCTGCGTCGTACCAGATGTGGAGCCCTCCCGACGGGGTGCGCACCCTCAGCGTGCGCGTGTCCTGCGCGGGGTCGGGCTGCCCGCGCAGTGCGGCGAGGACCGCGAGTGAGTGGAAGCCGTTGCTGAGCCCGGTCAGCTCCACCGCCTCGGGTATCTCGATGCCCGGCAGGACCTCGTGACGCCCGGGCAGGGAGTGTCCGTGCGCGTCGACATCGATGACCAGCAGGCCCGCGGGACCACAGGCCACCCCGACGCCGAAGCCCTGATGCCCGCCCCACCAGGCCGCCACGAGCGCCAGATCCGTGGTGGCCGCGAGAAGGCCGTGGCACCAACGGCCCTCGGCGCGACAGGGGCAGTCGTCGACACGGTGTCCGTTCTGCCTGCAGGAGGCACAGTTCGCGGCCGGAGTCTTCCGCCCCGGCGCCAGGGGATGCACGGGCCAGCCGGCCGCCGCGCACCAGCGGGCGACGACGGCCGACGACGGGTGGGTGCGTGATTCCAAGGTCACGGGACCTTCGGGTGGTCACGGCGGCGGGAACGGAGACGGGCCCGGCGGGAGCCGCGCGAAGCACTCTGGTGGGGGCGCATTGCTCCTCCGTTCAGCGACTGAAGCGACTCAAGTTCTCAAGTGTGGAGATCACAGGCTAGCGGAGGTATGACCTGGCGGGGGACCTCCCCCTGCGCTCCCCTGCCCCGGAAACCGCGCCGGATGGTGCCCGGCCGGAACGGCGGCCGGGCGGGGCGGTTGTGGTGCCGCCTGACGAGCAGTGCGGCAGCACCGTGCGCCCCAGCGACCGAGGACCAGCGACCGAGGACCAGCGCCGGGCGGGAGGCTCCGGGACGGTGCCGTCGATTTCTCAGTCGCTGACCGTCAGTCGCTGAGGCACTCGAAGGACCGGCACGGGGGCTGACACGTCGAGAGGTGAAATCTACCCAAACATGGGCAGCCAGGTCTTTGGTTCGGAGCGCGGAAGCGACTCAGCGACTGAACGACTGGGGTTCAGCGACTGGGAAATGCTTCAGTCGCTGCATTCGGATTCTGAAGAAAGGCCAGTTCGGACAGGGTAGGAGGACCCAAACAGCGACTGAAGCGACTGAACTTCTGTATCTATGACGCACGCGCGCACACATGAATGTCTTCATATGTACCGAAGGTGAGTCGCTTCAGTCGCTGATCTTCCGGAAAAACCTCGTTGACCTGCGATTTTGTACAGCGACTGGGGAGCGACCGAGCTCATGCCCCAGTCGCTGGTCCTCAGTCGCTGGGGCGCTCGGTCGCTGTCCCCGGTCGCTGTCCCTCAGTCGCTGGGGTCCGGTCGGCGAGACGTCGGTCGCTCCGGTGAGCCGGGCCGAACCTTCCCCGGGCTGGACTCCCCCGAAGTCCGATCCCTGCCCCGATTCCTGGTCTGATCCGCCGCCCCAGACCCTGTTCGCGTGCCTGGATCAAAAAACCTGGTGCCCGGTGCCAGGACGTGAAGTAGAGTCCGAGGCATGCAATTTCTTCAGTTCTACGGCTGAGACCGGACAGGGGCACTCCCCCGAACCCGTCCGACATCCATGTGCGCCCGCCGCAGGGTCATCCTCCCGTGGCGTGGTCGGCGCACTGGTTCGTCGTGTCCCCATCGCCATGAACCTGAAGAGAGTGATTCCGTATGTCCCGTCGCCGTGCTCACATCGCGATGGTCGGTGTTCCCGCCATCAGCCATGTCCTGCCGAGCCTTGAGATCATCCGCGAACTGGTGTCCCGTGGCCATCGGGTGACCTACGCCAACGCCCCTGTGGTGGCCGACCCGATCACGGCCACCGGCGCCGAGCTCGTCCCGTTCACCACCATGCTGCCGGTCGCCGACAACAACTGGCCCGACGACCCCATCGCCGCGATGGAACTCTTCCTCGACGACGCCATCAGCGTCCTCGAACAGGTGCGTCCCGTCTACGACCGTGACCCCGCAGACCTCTACCTGTACGACATCGGTGGCTATGCGGGGCGGGCTCTCGCCGAGGCACAGGGGCGTCCCGCCGTCCAGTTGTCCCCCACGTTCGTGGGCTGGGAGGGCTTCGAGGAGGAGGTCGGTTCGGGCCTCTGGCAACTGCCGGGTGCCGACGCGTACCGGGCGAAGTTCGCGCGGTGGCTCGACGGCTGCGGGGCGTCCACGACCGATGTGGACGCCTTCCCCGGCAAGCCCTCCCGGGCACTGGCGCTCATTCCCCGTGCCATGCAACCGCACGCGCACCGGGTCGACACCGACACGGTGACATTCGTCGGTCCCTGCCTCGTTCCGCTTGAGGAGAAGGAGAGTTGGGTCCGTCCGTCCGGCGCCGAACGGGTCCTCCTCATCTCCCTGGGCTCGGCGTACACGCATCAGCCGGAGTTCTACCGGCAGTGTCTGGCGGCCTTCGGCGACCTGCCCGGCTGGCACGTCGTCCTCCAGATCGGCAAGCGCACCGACCCGCAGGAGCTCGGGGAGATTCCGCGCAATGTCGAGGTGCATTCCTGGGTGCCCCAGCGGGCGATCCTGGCACAGGCCGATGCCTTCATCACCCATGCCGGAATGGGCAGCAGCAACGAAGGGCTGCTCGCGGGGGTACCAATGATCGCCGTCCCGCAGGGCACCGACCAGTTCATGAACGCCGACCGGCTCGTCGAACTGGGTGTGGCCCGTCGCATCGACACCGAACAGGCGACGGCCGAAGTGCTGCGCGTCGCCCTCGATGAGCTCGTCACGGACCCGGAGGTTGCCCGGCGCTCGACGTCACTGCGCGCCGAAGTCCTCGCCGAGGGCGGAACCGGACGGGCCGCCGACCTCATCGAGGACATGCTGGACTGATCCGTTCCCGGATGAGGGACCAGGAGCCGGGGCGGGCGCCCGCCCCGGCTCCTGCCCGCCCCGGCTCCTGCCCGCCCCGGCTCCTGCCCCGCCCCGCCCGCTCGCCGGAAAACGGGAGGCATTTGCGGATCGCGACCGCTAGTCTCCGGCCCATGCCGAGCCCGGAACTTCAGCGGATCAACTCCTTCCTGTCGGCCTTCTTCCGCCGCCAGGCCGGGCACATTGCCGGTCTTCCCGGTGGGTTCGCCGTGTACGACGACGCGTTCGTGCACTCCCGTGCGAACAACCAGGTGGTCATCGACACCGGCATCGCCGCGGCCATCGACCCCGTGGCGCTGCCCGGCATCGTGGACGAAGCCCTGGGGCATCTGCCGCACCGGTTGATTTCCGTCCTCGACGACGAGGTCGCGAGGGCGTGTGCGGAGCCGTTGCTCCGGGCCGGGTACACCCACTCCTCGTACCTGGTGATGCTGCACGAGGGCCCGACGCCCGTCGGGGCGCATTCCCGCAGTCGGCGTGCGCCCGTGGAGAAGGTGACTCTTGACGAGATACGCGGCCCACTCACCCGGCGCTGGCGAGGCATGCTTCCCGATGTCGACGACACGGTCCTGCGCCACCTCGTCGACCGACGCGAGGCCCGTCACCGGGGGGCCGACATCGTTCACTTCATCGGAGCCCGCACGGAGCGGGGCGAGGTCGCCTCATGGGCCGACCTCTATCTCGACCCGGCCGGCGGCATGGCGCAGATAGAGGACCTGGTCACCTCGGACACCCACCTCGGCCAGGGATACGCCGACGCGGTTCTGACCGCTGCCCTGCGCCTGGCCGCCGACGAGGGATGCGGCACGCGCTTTCTGACTGCCGACGCGACGGACTGGCCGCGTCACTGGTACGAGCGCCGGGGCTTCTCCGCGATCGGCCACTCGCACTGTTTCGAACGCGGTTGATCCCCACAGGCATCTCACAGGTGATCAGGTAGTCGCACCGGGCAGCTTCCTCCGGTTCGGTTCCCGGCGCCCTGCTCGCCCGCTCTCGGCCGGCACGGCCTCGGACCCCTTTGAGGCGGGCGCTCCCCCGACTATTAGTTGAAATCTGTACAACTTCTGTGGGAGCCCCTGAGAGCGTTCGGCTCGGCTCCGTCCTCCCCGCCCAGAACGCGCGTGTGTGACCGGACGGCGCGTTCGTGACCCCGGGGCCACCTCCGGTCGGCCTGCGGCATTCGGCGTGGATACGGCGGCTTTCCGGGCCTGCGTACCCACTTGCAGCCGTCGCCGGAGCCGGCGCGAGGGGCCGTCACCGCGGATGTCTCTCCCCCGCGCCGGAGCGGCCTTCGAGGGGCTGACGGCGGGGTGATTCGGGAGGGGGAAACCTCAGTCGGACGACGGAACCTGCGGCTCGGGCGGGGTGGATCGTGGGACGTGGTCCGGGCGATTGCTGTGCCTCACCTCGGCCCTCGTGTGTCGGCGGTTGCGAGAAACACGCTGCGAGGCGGAGCCGATGTCGTATCGGCCCCGCTGCTCGATGGCCTCTCCCCCGCGGCGCCGTAGCGGCACCGTCGTGGTCCGGTGCATCAGATCCTTGATCGGGATGGGAGCGGCACTGTGGGCTGCCACCTCGCGCCGCTGCCGGAAGTGTTCGCGGGGAGGTGCGTGAGAGACGATGGCGGTGCGAGCCCCATTGCGAGGCGACATCCACCGGCCCGGAGACCCGGAGAGGGAACGAGTCGTAGCAGATTCGGGCGCGATGCGGTGAGAACCTGGTCAGTTGTCGTGGTGGGCCGAGTGATCCCGTCGGAAGCGATGGCCGACGTCTCTTCGAGGTCACCGAAGCCCGTTCGTCCTCGTGCACCCTCGCTCCTCCCGCCGAACCGGTTCCACGACCGCTCGTGAACAAGGCATCTGGTGCTTCTCCCCCACCTGGTCGGGAGCGATCGCGGACATGGCACACGACCTTTCCTCCTTGTCTCTTCCCCGAGCTGAACGATTGGCAGGGGTGGGCATCTCCGAGGGAACTCCGTGATGCAGGGGGCGCCGCAGGAGCGGCGCTCCTTCCCCTGAACAGGTTCCTTGGTGATCCACTTGTGATGGCTTTCCGGCCCGCAGAGGGTTCGGCGGATGCGCCCCACATCATGACGTCAGCCAGCAAAGGAGGCTGCCGTCGGTCGATTGGTCCGAGCGGATTGCCTCGATGTGCCGAACGTCGGAGCGTGGCGATACTCGGGTCGGGTAGTCCCTTGCCGAGTGGATCCGCTTGTGCTGTGTGAAGCCGTCGGACCGTATTGGTGGCCGTATCCGGGTGAACCCCGTACGCGACACACATTCGCTTCGGACCGACCGATGGTTCCGAGGACGGCCATGAGGGATGCTGCACGGAGTCGACAAGGCCCGGCAGCCCTGTTGTTCCGGGCGGGACCTGAACGGGAGTGCAGGGTGCTGCTGCCGACGGTCCGTCCGGTTCCTTCCTGTGCAGCGCGGAGCGGCGACTGGTGGGTGAGAGAACGGGTGAGTGAACGGCTGGGGCGAACGCCGGTCACGTTCAGGCTTGTCCGGTGCAAGGCATGGAGACCTGTTCCGATCGGGTAGTTCAGCCGGGGATGTGCGAGGTAGAAGTCGCCAGGGGCACGTAAGCTCTTGCCCTTCATCGGCCGTGTGTGAAGGTGTCTTCTGACGGAATGAGGGCATAGAATGATGACTGCTTCTTCGAGCTAAAAACCGTCTCTGACCTGCAAAAACAAACATCGCTGCAAACATCGCCGCATGCTTGGACTCAAACATGTTGACACGCTTTGCTAGATGCCTTGACAGTACTTGTCCAGTGAACATTCCACGTCGTGTGTTCATGGGGTGAGTCCGGGGTGTGGTGACACGCCGTGATGCAGGTGATGAAGAAGGTATTGCTGAGGGCCTGTGTCAAGGGTGAGTGAGGTGTGTGAGTGAACGTCAGTGTGCGAGTCAATCAGTGGGGAGGCGCGCAGACCGGTCGGCGTGCAGCCCATCTGACGGGCGTACGGGCGTGTGCTCAGGCGAGCGGTCCCGTTTCCCTCGCCATTCATTCATGAACGTGTCAGCCCATGTGAAGCCGTACTCGATGCCCTGCATGCGGATGTGCGTGCTCGGCAGCCGCTCCGATGGTGTGTGTGTCGGTGGATACGCGCACATGACTGTGTGCTCGACCATGAGTGTGCAGGCGAGCCGATTCGAGGACTGGACCGGGAACGTGTGGAGAAGCGAGATTGAGTACAGGTGTTTCGGTTGGGAAGCGGGCTCGTTCGTTCATGAGTGTGCGGGGACGCCAGTGAGCAGGACACCGCGCTGGAGGGTCGGCGTGATTCCTCATCAAGGTTCCGGCAGGCGGATTGGTGTGCCGAGTGATTGGTGTGGTGCATGAGGGGCAAACGGGTCGGCCGGCCGCTCGGTGGGCAGCGATGCCGATCCGTCAGTCAGCTGGTGCGAGGGTACGTCGAGGCGTGTGGGTGGATATGAGGCAGCGGGTGCCACCACAAGTGACGATGCGGGTCGGGGGAGAGGTGCGAGGGACGGCGGGGAAGCGCACCCGGAGGCATCCAGTGAGGCAAGTACGGGTACCTGCACAGAAGCCGACCGACTGACGCATGTGCGTGCGGACCTGCTGATGGGCCGGTCTGTCAAGGGACGTGACGATCGGCGGTGCCAGTGGTGTGAATGCTCCGCCGTCGGTGCGCCGATGGGGTTGCCGGACAGTACGTGGTGCTGCACGGATCGAACCCGGCCCGGTCATCTGGCGCTCCATCACCCGGCGGGCCGGGGGGCATGCCTGAGATGCAATGGGCGAATCGGCGTGTTGACTGACGGGCCCTGAGATACTCCTGGTAGCGTGTGCTGCACTTTGTTTCGCAACTGTGCTGGAGGTGACTGTTCATGTGGTTCGACCAGGAGTGGTCATCGCATGACAGGCCACCAGTACACATGCCGTACAGCAGACGGGTTGAGAGGCGAGTTGCTCAGCTTGGGGAGATGCGATGCGGCTTACGTGGAGGGAAACCCGAAAGGGTTCGTTGACCTGGCGGTATGGGGGACCGAGGGGGCTTTTGGCGGTCGTATCCGTGGTTCCGGGCCCTACCTCGCACCGTCATGGGACGGCCCGGAGCGCAGGATCGTTCTGAGCGAAGTTTTGACCATCCATACCATTCCAAATCGGACATAAAGGCCACCCCTTCGGGCCTGAACGAGAGTGAGAGGACCCATGTCCAGTCCCTTCGCGGCACCTGACATCCGCGCACAGCTACCGGCGATCCCCTGGGCCTCGCTGTCGCACATCTTCATGTTCGGCAACGGCAAGGGCGGGGTCGGCAAATCCTCCGTCTCCGCCAATGCCGCGGGAAAGGCCGCGCGCAGCGGGTTGCGGACGCTCATCATCGACTGCAACGCACAGGGCAACATCGCTCGCGAGCTCGGTTACAAGAAGGCCGAGTGGAACGATGGGGGAGCGGGGTTGCTGGAATCGCTCCGAACGGGCGCACCGCTGACCCCCCGGGAGAACGTGCGTGAAAACCTCGACGTGGTCATGGGCGGGCCGGCGCTGGGCGACGAGTTCGGCATCTTCTTCCACACCCTCCTGGCCAAGGAGGGCCCGCACGCGTACCTGCGGCTGCTGATGTGCCTGCTGCCCATCGCGCACCGGTACCAGATCATCGTTCTCGACACGCCCCCCGAGAACCCCTCGTTGCAGCGACTCGCCCTCTCGACCGCGCGATGGCTCATCATTCCGGTCAAGAGCGACGGCGGTGCCGAGGACGGGCTCGCGCAGATCGGTCTCGAATTCTCGTACGTCAAGTTCGTCAGCCAGCTCAACCCGCACATCGCGCTGCTCGGTGTTCTGCTGTTCGACACCGGTCGCACGTACACCGGGATCCACGCCGACGTGCGGCAGCAGGTCCAGAAGGTGCTCGGGCAGGAAGCCCACATGTTCAAGAACCTGATCGGGCACACCGAGTCGGTGGCGCGGCTGGTGCGCAAGCGGGGGCTGCTGGTGTCGGAGCTGGCCGACCGGCGGGCGGGCGGGGACCGGAGCATTCCGGAAACCGTGATGGGGCTGGCCGCCGACTATGAAGGTTTCACCGAAGAAATGTTTGCTCGGGCTCTTGAGCTGAGGAAGGAAACTGCGGCATGACACCGCCGAAGGGCAAGAAGCGCGTGGACGAGGACGACGAGCAGAACATGTCCGACGAAGGCGTGGGCAATCTGTTCAGCGGTGGGGGAGCGGCCCCTACCAGCGCGTTGGCGGGTTGGGCGAGCGCGCCCGCGGTACAGCCGACCGCAGCCCCGGTCCAGCCCGCTCCGGTCGTGGAGGCTCCGCGGCCGATGTCGGTGATTCCGCAGCCCGTGCGGGAGGTCGCCGAGGAACCGGCCGCGGTCGACGATGCGGACACGGCCAAGCCGGTCGGGTTCTACGTCTCCACGAATGTCGCGAACCGGTTCCGCAAGCACCGCAAGCAGACCGACCTGACCCACACCCAGATCGTCCTTCTCGCCGTCGAGGCGGCTGCCGAGAAGGGGGTCGGACAGGTGGTCGAGGACGCGCGCCGGGCACCCAAGTTCCAGTCGAAGCTGTTCGCCGTCAAGGCCGACGACACGGATCTGCGCGGCCTGGGCCCCGTCCAGTTGCAGTACAAGCCGACCAAGGCGCAGCGCGGGATCATCAATGGGCTCGTCGTCGAATCCGGACTGCCGGACCACACGAAGTTCCTCGCGATCGTCCTCGACCAGTTCCTGCCGGGACGCCGGGACGTGTGACCTCCCCTCGGTGGAGGGGAGCGGCTTGGACGGGGGCGTCGAGGAGGAGGTGGTGCTCGGGAGACGTGTCCGGAGCACCACCGGGTGTCCCCGCGGCGCGGCACGTGTCCGGGGAGGGAACAGGTGGCTCACGGCGGCCGGGTAGTCCCTCTGCGGATCGAAGCGGAGGGAACCGGGTGCGTGAGCCGGTCCCCGTGACGGGTTTCCAGGGCCTCTGCGGGCCTTCTGCGGGCCTCCGGGGCCTTTGCGGGGCTTCCCCGGTCACATGTCCGTGCGCTCGGCCGTCAGTACCGTGGAAGGCCCCACCGGTGCCGGAAGTGGTCGGCGGGGGCAGGGCGTCGATATGTGAGGGGGCGTCCCTTGGACGTCTACGAAGCTGTGGCGAGCCGACGGGCGGTACGCGGGTTCAGCGGGGCACGGATTCCCAGAGAGGTGCTTGAGCGTGTGCTGTCCGCCGCGGCACGCTCTCCGTCCGTAGCGAACCTCCAGCCGTGGCACGTCTACGTGCTGACCGGCATGCCGCTGGCGGAGCTGAAGGAGCGTACCGCCGAGCGGGTGGCCGCAGGGGACCCCGGGGACGAGCGGGAGTACCGGATGTACCCGCCCGAGCTGCAATCCCCGTACAGGGAGCGCCGGTTCGCCGCCGCGGAGCAGCGTTGTGCGGCGCTCGGCATCTCGCGCGAGGACAAGCGGGCGCGTCAGGAGGCCGTCGCCGCCAATTGGGACTGCTTCGGAGCCCCCGCGGCCCTGTTCTGCTACGTGGACCGTGGGATGGGACCGGCCCAGTGGGCCGACCTCGGGATGTACCTGCAGACCGTCATGCTTCTCCTTCGGGGCGAAGGGCTGCACAGTTGTCCCCAGATGGCGTGGTCGGTGTACCGCGGGACCGTGGCGGAGGTTGTGTCGCCGTCGCCCGGGCTGATCCTCTTCTGCGGCATGTCCATCGGGTTCGAGGACACGGGTGTGCGGCCCGTACGCATCGACCGGGCCCCGCTCGCCGAGACGGTCACCTTCGTCGGCGGCGGGTAGGACGTGGTGACCGTGTCCGTTGCCTGTTGGTCCGAGGGCTGCTCCGTCGAGGTGCCGTGTCGGTGGGCGCGCTCCCGACGATCCGGTGTCCCGGGGTGGGCGGCGTACCGCACGTGCTGCTCGGCGGGCGTGCGATAGGTTCCCCACCATGACCGAACTCGGGTCCGTCGCCTGGCCACCTGCTCCGATCACGACCGAGCGGCTCGTGCTGCGCGAGCCCGAGCCACGGGATCGCGCGGCGTTCGTCGAGCTGTTCGCCTCGCCGGAGGTGGGCGCCTACCTGGGCGGCCCTCGACCGCGTGATGAGCTGGAGCGCGCGTTGCCCGAGACGCCGGAGAGGCGTCCGGGCCTTTTCGTGATCGAGCTCGACGGAGCGTTGATCGGCACCGTCGAGCTCAACCGGCGCGATGCGGAGCGTCGGAGTCATGTCCGTCCGGATGCCGGGGAGGCCGAACTCGGCTACCTGCTTCTGCCGGAGGCATGGGGACACGGATACGCCGCCGAGGCGTGCGCGGCGGTGCTCGGCTGGTTCGCCGACGTGCTTCCCGGCGAGCCGGTGGTGCTCTGCACCCAGACCGCCAACGGCCGTTCGATGCGCCTCGCGACGAAGCTGGGGTTCACCGAGGTGCAACGGTACGAGGCGTGGGGCGCCGAACAGTGGATGGGCGTGTGGTCCCCGGACACGCCGCCCGCTTGAACCCGTGCCCAAAGGGGCGTCCCGTCCGCCCCGTTCGACCGAGTGCTCGCGAGCGCCGAAGCGATCCACCGGCTGGCCCGTCCGCGCGTTCCGGGGAGCGCGTCGGAGCCGGTGCGGTCCGTGCGGTGGCGGTCACAGCGACCGAGAGTACGGTCGGGACTCGGTCGTCGGCCCCGGCGCGGGGCAATAGTCGCAGGTCAGACGGATGAGACGAGCAAAGCAGCGACTGAAGCGACTGAAGTCTCTCATGTTCATGACGAAGGGCACGCGTGCCCGAGTGCCTTCATGTATCCGAACCTTCAGTCGCTTCAGTCGCTTCGGTCGCTTCGGTCGCTGTGTTGCGCCGGGATCACCTTGTGATGTGCACGTTCTTGTGTTCTGTGCCGTTGTCGGCGGGCCTTCCGGTCCGGGTGCCCCGGGGTCGGGGCCGCTGCTCGGGGTCGGTCCGGGGCCGGTGTTCCTCAGGAACCGGTGCAGCCGCCGTCGACCGGCATCGCGATGCCGGTGACGAAGGACGAGCGGTCGCTGCAGAGCCAGGCCGCCGCCTGTGCCACCTCGGTGGGTGCGGCCATGCGTTTCTGTACGGTCCGTGCGACGAATTCATCCTCCAGCGCCGGGTGGGCGGATATGACCTCGTCCATCATCTCGGTGCGGGTGCCGCCCACGACCAGGGCATTGACCCGGATTCCCCGTTCCCCGTACTCCAGGGCGGCGGCCTTCGTCAGGCCGATGACGGCGTGCTTGGCGGCGACGTACGGCGCGGACGCCCCGGTCGCCTGCAGGCCCGCGACGCTGGAGGTGTTCACGATGGCGCCGCCCGGACCGGACTTCAGCATCACCGGGATCTGTTGGCGCAGGCAGTTCCAGACGCCTCGTAGGTTGACGTCCATGGTGTGCTCGTAGATCTCGTCGCTCAACTCGTGCAGGTCCGTGCCGGCCGTGGCGAAGCCCGCGTTGTTGAAGGCCGCGTGCAGTCCGCCGAACTCGGCGACCGCGGTGTGCACCGCGCGAGCCACGTCGTCGCTCTGCGCCACGTCCCCCGCCACGGCCACGGCTCTGCCTCCCGTCCGCGTGATCTCGGTGACCACGTCGTCCAGGTTCCGCCGTCTTCGTGCCATCAGCACGACCGCGGCCCCCTCGGCGGCGAACAGGCGGGCCGCCGCCGCTCCGATACCGCTGGAGGCGCCGGTGATCATGGCGACCTTGCCGTACAGCATTCCGTGATCGGTACCCATCGTGTGGACTCCTCCGACGCACCCTGGCCCACGGTGCGCGTCGTCTCTCACCGGGTGGCGGGACGGGGCCGTGTCCCGTTTCGCGCAGGTTCCGTCGACGAAACGGAACGGAACCCGAGGGGCTGTCAGTCGCGCCAGACCGTGCCTGCCGCGGCCTCCTCGTCCAGCGACCGCAGCAGTGCGTCGTCGATGGCGGTGAGGGAGCCGACGACGTGGCGCACACCGGTCTCCCGCATCAACTGCCGCTGGAAACTGTGCTCGAAGGGGCTCGGATGCCCGATGAACGGCATGTTCAGGGACTTCGCGGCCTCCGCGACGCGGGCGACGTCGTCGATGACGAGTACCTGGTCGTGACCGAGGCCGAAGAACTCCGTGGCGATCTCGTGGATGCCGGGGCGGAAGGCATCGGTGCAGATGTACCCGGGGGCGTCGAACAGGTCGGCGAACTCGCCGAGAAACGTGTCGAAGTGTTCCTTCCCCAGCCCCCCGTAACACACCGTCTTCAGCCCCAGGGCCCTTGCCCTGCGGACGAGTTCGACGGCGCCCTCGTTGATCCGGACCGGGTGTGCGGTCAGGAACTCCGCCCGTTCCTCGAAGTACCTGGCCATGATGGAGCCGGAGCCGGAGCCGGAGCCGGAGCCGGAGCCGGAGCCGGTTTCGGCTCCGGTGTCGGTGTCGGGACCGAGGATCGAGGCGATCTCCCGTGCCGCGATGTGCCGTGGCTGGGAGAAGATGCGGCGCTCGACATCCGCCGTGTACACGGCGCCCCGACGGGTGAGGAAACCGTGGATCACCGGGCTGAAGGTGTCGTTGAGCAGGACACCGTCGATATTGAGCGCAGCCAGGCGGATCTGCCGAATCTTCGTGACCATGACACTCCTATGCTGACGGCGGGAAGAGGAGAAGTGCCTTGCGAGGACGGCGGTGCGTGTTGCGCGCGGTCGGCGCGCACCGGCCCTGTTCAGTCCTGTGCGGGAACGAGATGCTTCAGGCGGTCGGTGCTCACGTCGGTCCGCATGATGACGCTGGGTACGGCGATGCCCGGCAGCAGCAACTGCCACATGCGTGCGACCCGGTCCCCGAGGTCCTCGCGTCTGCTGACCACCGCGGCGACGGTCTGCATGCCGGTGCACGCCTCGACGACGAACTGGGCGACGGCGTCCGGTTCGACCCCGGGCTGCAACTCGCCCTTGTCGGCGGCGACCACCAGGCAGTCGGCCATGATCTCCGCCCAGCCGCTGTATGGGCTGGAGTCCTGCACGCCGAAGGTCGCCTGCTCGCCGGTCAGTCGCACACCGGCGCGCAGCAGCGGATCCTCCTGGAGCTGCTGCGACCAGATCAGAGTGAAATCGACAAGGCGCTGGAGACCTGTCGATCCCACCCACGGGACGATCGCCTCGGACTGGGCGTTCATCAGCGCCCGGGCCAGCGCCTCCTTCGACTCGAAGTGGTGATACATGGCGCCGGAGGTGACCTCGGCCCGCTTCAGGATCCGGTTGATGCTCGCGCCGGCGAAGCCGAACTCGTCGAACACCTCCGCGGCCGCCCGCAGGATCGTCTCGCGGGTCTGCATGGCCCGCTCCTGCTTCGGCCTGCCCATGACCACCTCCATAAAAAAAAGAGAACGGTCTTTATCGTATAGGCCGTCCTCTTGTCCCGGAAGGGAAACAGGACGGGCCTCGTTTTTTTGCCGTCATCACGTTGTCACCCGTGCCGGCCGGTCTGTGTCGCATGGCTTTGACCTGCGAAGATGGTGTTCTGGTGGCTTGTTCGTGGCCTCTCGGAGGACCAGGGCGGGCGCAGTGGGAGAAGGTCTTGACGAGGCATTCATCACCAAGAGAGCGAAATGAACGTCATGAAACCATTCGTCAGTTGATGCCGTCTTCGTTGGCGCGACGAAGGCCCGCTTCCCCTGCGAAAACCTGTCACGAGGTCATGATCTTCGCGGTACGCCCGGCAGGTGGCTTCCGCCGCCTATGAGGGGAGCAGGGCGGCGGAGCGGGCGTTGTACGCCTGCGCCAGGTCCTCCGCGAGCACGGACTCCGTCCTGGCGCCGAACGCGACGCCGTGGACGGCGCAGCCGATCACCCAGCGTTCGTCCGTGACGTGGACGAGACAGACGCGCCAGACCTCGCCCTCGCTCAGCGCCATCGGGTCCTCGGCGGCCTCCCGGACCGTGGTGAGCGCGCTGCCGAGGTCGGGTACGGAGGCCAGGACCTCGACGGCGGGGGCCGGCGCGTCTGCGGGCCGTGCCACGGGTTCCGGGTCGTAGAGGTAGGCGGAGCACAAGGCGTCGTGACGTCGGTGGACATCGGCGACGGCCGCTTCGAGCGCGTCGAGATCGAGCGGCCCGTGAACCATCCACGCCAGTACGCAGTGTGCCGACGGATCGTCCTCCGGAGCGAGCAGGTGGGCCGTCAGGAAGGCCGCCTGTTCGGGGGTGAGCGGTGCGCCGTCCACCGGCGGGGCCACGGCGACCGGGTGCGTGTGCGGGACGTGTGCGATCGGGCGACCGAGGCGGTCGGCCGGCCCCCTGGCGTCCCGGCAGTGGGCCGTCGTCGTGCCGACGGTCCCCGTCCGGACCGGTTCTCCCGGCGTCTGCGGGAACTCCGGGTTCGACGCCGCCACCGGCAGCGCGCCCAGAGGAACGGCGATCGAGTGCTGAGCGTCGCGTTGTCCGTCTCGCATGCTTCCTCCTCGTACCGCCCCGGGCTGAAGCCGTTCCCGCTCGGCAGATCCTGCTTTCCAAGCGCTTGGCAAGAGGTTGCCACGAGGTGGCGAGGCTTGGCGACAACGGCGGGGCGACTCCCGACGACCGTGGCAAGTCGTTCCCGTGAACAGGAGCTGTGATCAGGAAACGGTCTGTTCGTCGCGCTGGGCAAGCGTCTCGGCGAGAAGTTTCCAGATGTCCGCGGTCAGCTCGATGTTGGACGACTGCTGGGCCTCCCGGGCCAGGGCGCGCATCCGGTCGAGTCCGACGTCCGGGCGCCCGCCCAGTATCAGCAGACGGCTGTCGAGGATCTCCAGCCTCACCCGGTCCCGGTAGGTCAGGCGCGGACCGGTTTTCCGCACCTCGTCCACCAGCACCCGCGCCTTGTCCAACTCGCCTTTCTGGAAGGCGAGTTCAGCCTTGAGGGCGGTCACTTCCTGGGCGAACGAGGGAACCCCGACGTAGACGAGGGCGCTGTCGGCCTGATCGATGCAGCACTTCGCGGCGTCGAGGTCCGGTGGGCTCTTGCGCAGATGCAGTTTGGTCGCCGCGATCCGCAGCCGCAGCCACAGGCGCAGGTCGACGGCGCGGTCGAAGCCGTCCAGCGCGGTGAGGAGCAGCTCCTCCGCCGCGGCGTTGTCGCCCTGGTGCGCGCGGACCGCGGCGGCGGTCCACAGCGCCTCGGCCCACAGCGCGTCCGACCGGCCCTCGGTCATTTCGGTGAGTTCGTCGGCGTGCTGCCGGGCCCGGGTGAGATGTCCCGTCTCCGCCTCCGCCGACACGAGCGCCAGCAGGACGTTGACGACGTCACGGGCGGGGAGGCGGTGCTCGCGCGCCAGCCGGTACGCGGCGGTGGCGGCGTCGGTGGCGGGGGCCGTATCACCGCGTGCGCGCAAGCAGCGGGCGAGCTGCGTGAGGCCGCGGGCCTGAAGGGCGGGAACGGCGAGTTCGTCACCGAGGCGCACCATTTCCTCCAGATACACCCGCTCCCGGCCGTGGTCGTTGTGCCGCTGTCTCCAGCGGGCCAGCATCCACAGGGCCTGCCAGCGCAGCGCGTCACGGCTGTGCGAGCCGTTCAGGGCGCGGTCCAGCGCCTCCAGATTCTCCTCGGTCTCCGCCGAGGCCACATGGGCGAGTGCCTGGGGCAGCGTGTCGGCGGGCTCTTCCTCGAACGTCGAGGGGGACACACCGAGTTGGCGGGCCAGGTGGTCCACGGCCCGGTCGGTGGGGTGCCGGGCCCCCGATTCGAGGCGGGAGAGGTAGCCGGTGGACATCCCGTCGCCCGCGAGTGCCGCCTGGGACAGCCCCCGTTCGAGCCTCAGCTGTCTGAGTCGACGTCCGAACAACGGCTGTTCCCACATGACCGACACCAACTCCTGAACCCGCGTGAGACAACAGGTGACGCCGCCCGGAGGCGACGCCCACCGCCCTGGGGCCGCGTGGCGGCAGTGGGCAAAGTATTGCCGAAAATCGGCGCTCGCGCAGCATGCATGGCGAGTTGTGCAACTGCCTTCTGATTGCCAAGGTGTTGGAAACGATTGCCAAGGTATCGAGAATGAATTGCCAAGGTGCTCCGGAACGGTCGATTTTCCGAATGGGGCAACGAAATGAGACACCTGACGGGGCCGGCCCATGTGAATATTTTGTCCGCCGTGCCGATCCCCGGTCGCTCCGCCCGTTCGGCGCGGGCTGCGAAGGGCGTCCGGGAAATGGTTGCCCGGGGGGCGGTTCGGGGCAGGTTCGCGAGGTTTCCCTCGCCCTGTGGATTTCTTTCCTCGGTCTCGATTCGCGTCCGTATTCGGAGGGTGGGCCGTATGTGGTTCCCCCTCCCGTTCCGGGTATGGGACGGCAGCGCCGGCCGGTCCTTCTCCCGTCATCCGGAACGGAATTCCGGACGGCAGGAGAAGGAGCACTCATTCCGTGACGGCAATCGGGTGCCGATGATGTCGACACGTTCGGGAATGTGCCAGCCTGTCGAAATCTCCGGCCGTCCTCCAGCCGTCCTCCGACCGCCCTCCGGAAGGAATCCGGGGATGACGGATCAGAAGGACGGCGGAACGGGAGAACGGCGGATCCGGAGGGGCCTCAGGTCCCGGTCAGATCGGTCATGCCGGTCTGCGCCGTGAGGACGGGCGTGCCGTTCTGGTGGGCGTCGACCCGCACACCGCGGTCCGTGCGGTCCGCCGGGGACGCGATGGCGGTGCCGTCGATCCAGCAGGGGGAGCCGAACTCCACGTACTGGTGGAAGCGGACGTCCATGAAGGTCGGCGTCTCGGGCGCCGGAGCGGTGGCCAGGGCGTGGCCGGCCTGTCGGACCGCCTCCAGGAGCAGCATGCCCGGCACATGGTCGACGGGGTGGTCGAACAGGACGGGGTGGGACGTGTCGACGCGCAGTTGCCAGTGGCCCTCCCGTCCGGTGGATGTGAGGACGACGTCCTGCGGGCGATGGCGGCCGACCGCGTCGTGGTGCACCGGGGCGGTGGGGGAAGGCGCCCGGCCGTAGGAGCGGGGTATGTCGTCGCCGTGGCCCCGACGCAGCCACTGGTAGACGGCGGGGGCGTGGATGCCGGACCGGGCCGAGGCCACGGCCAGCAGCGTGTTGTCACGGACGGCCTCGATGTCCATCCGTATAGACGAGGGCACCACCCTCTGGCGTCTGATCTCCGAGCAGCGTATGTGGAGTTCGATGTCGGCCGGGGTCGCTCCGGCCCGCATGGCCTCGGGAATCACCCGGTATCGGAAGTGCGACCAGCTGAGCTGGTGTCCGAAGGGCACCCCGTATGCGGCATGGGTGAGCAGCGGAAAGGTCTGCCGCACCGATTCGCAGAGCAGCAGTGGATCGTGAAAGCCGTGTTCGGACGCGTAGAAACTGTGGCTGCGCGGCCACTGGGCGGTGACGACGAAGTGATCGTCACCCATTTTGTGCCAGCCGGTCAGGAACACCTCCGCGAGTGCCGCCCGGTGTACGTACTCCTTGGCGACCGTGGTGGTCAGAGCGGGACGCGGTACGGCAGGACGTTCAGTCGTGATGAGCATGCCTCTCCCCTGGGGCGTGCCGATGTGGAACCTCCGGGCGCCGGGGCCCGTGAAGGTGCTCAGTAAAATAAAGGATGCTCGTTTTGTTTGTCGAGTAGGACGTGTGAATATGGTGTTGAGCAGGGGATTCCCGTGTGGGGGCGGTGAAGGAAGTCCTGCTTCGATCTTGCTTCGTGCGGGAGATTTCCGTACTGCCGTCGGCGATCGTGCGGTCGGTGATTCGGATGGAAGATCCTCTGTCGAATAGCGCGCAGTCGTCCGGGCCGTGTCGGTGATCGTCCCGGCGAATTCGTGGTGACATTTTGGGGACGGGATCACCGTTTAGGGGCTGTCCCGCAGACCGTGCGTCACGCGTATTCCGGCGGAATATCCCACCGGGTGACGCCGCGTCCGGATGCCGTCCGCCCGGACGGACGGACCGGCGGTCGGGGGCGGCGAGGTACGCGGGGGAGCGGCGGCGGGGTGCCGGTTCAGACGGCTTCGTCGGTGGCCGATACGCCCGCGAGAGCCACGCGCCAGACCCGTTCGAAGGACTCGGTGGCGTCGCGCACCTCCTTCGATGCGTTCAACTGGGCTTCGGAGCCGGCCGCCAGGTACTCCACGAGTCTCGTGACGTCGTCCGGCAGTGCGCCCTCCCGCAGTTCCCCATCCCGGGACGCCTTGGCCAGGAGCTCGCGCACGGTGGGGAGCCAGATCTCCGACCACTCCTCGAACGCCTGCCGCTCGCGTGCGAGGCGCACCGCAGACCGTACGAGAGGCTCCTTGTCGATCAGTCGCGTCAGTTCGAGCGTCAGTCTGACGACCGCGCGCAGCGCCGAACCCGGCTCGCTGCCGAGCTTGTCGAGTGCGGCTTCCACCAGTTCGCGACCGCCCTCGTGGACCGCTTCGGCAAGTTCGGCCTTCGATGCGAAGTGGAAGGACAGGGCGCCCATGGAGATGTCGGCCGCTCTGCTGATACGGGCCAGGCTCGTACGCTCGTAGCCGTCCTGGGCGAACTGTCCGGCTGCCGCGTGCACGAGCGCGGCCCGGGTCCGGACGGCCCTCGCTTGTTTGACCATGTTTTCTCCGAAGTCATTCGTGGGGGCGAGCGACGCCGCGGCTCGCGCCTCGCGCCGCGGCCTCCGCGTCGTCAGGTCATGGCGCCCGCGGGGCCCAGCCTGCGTCGGCGGTCCGAGATCTACAACGCGGAGTTGCTGAAGACGTATCGGGCTTCTGCCGGACTCGTTCGGAAATTCCCCGCGACGCCGCGGCTCTGCGTGATCGCGCACGCTCCGGTCTCGCGGCGGTGATCGCCCCGCCGGACGACGGGCGCCATGCCGCGTCCCGGCGCCGCCGCGTGGCAGGCCGGGGCGGGAAGACACCGATGGTCAGGTAAAAAAATCATAGAGATCGCTATGTCAAATGTGGTTCCGGTGGTTTCGGGTGCGATGCCTCCCCGGAGGGTTCCTCATCGAGTCGTCAGCGGGTTCCCGCATGTCTTGAGGGCGTCTGGCCAGGTGAATTGATCACTTCCCGCCAGTTTCGGCCGTCGATCGAGCCCTTGGCGGGGGAGTCTGCCGGAGGTCTCACGGACTTGGCGAAGTCGCAAAGTTGGCTCCGAGGGCTCATAAAACAAAGAGGTCGTTCGCTATTGTTTCTTGATGCTCGTCGTGGTCGTCGGCTGTCGCAAGGAGGGAACGTCATGGTCACGAGTGCCGCCACGCGGTCACGCACTTCGGTGCCTGTGTTCGCCGAGGCCGTCTTCGAGAATCTGCCACGCACCGATCAGCGCAGGTGGGCCCATGTGTACCTGCAGAGCCTGCTGACCACCAACGGGAAGAAGTCGGTCCGCCGTCTCGCCGCCACGGCCTCGCAGTCGCCCACCGCCTCGCAGTCGCTCCACCAGTTCATCAACGCCAGCCCCTGGGACTGGGCGCCGGTACGGGAGGAACTCGCCCGCTGGACCGCCCGGCGCATGACGCCGTCGGCCTACGCGATCGACCTGGCGGTCATCCGCAAGCGCGGCGAGCACTCCTGCGGGGTCCACCGCCGTTTCGTCCCCTCGACCGGACGCTCCGTCACCTGCCAGGTCGGCATCGGTGCCTTCCTCACCGACCGGAATCTTGCGGTGCCCGTCGACTGGCGGCTGATGCTGCCGGGAGCCTGGGTCAAGGACCCGGACCGGCGGCGCCGGACCCGGATCCCGGACGACATCGGCCAACGCCCCCTGGAACAGCACGTTCTCGACCTGGTCGACCATCTGACGCCCGCGAGCGGTGCCGCGTCCGTTCCGGTGCTGGCGGACCTGAGCACCGAACCGGGTGCGGCCGCCCTGGTGCGGGGGCTCGCCCGGCGCAACCGGGACTTCGTCGTGGCGGTGCCGGGCAGTCTGCCGGTCGTGGCGGGGCGTCACCTGCGGCTCACCCCGCACGGCGGTACGGGCGAATCCGGCCTCGTCCTCACCGCGCGGAGCCTGTTCGAGATCGAGACCGGCAGCCTGGCACGTATCGAGACGATCGCTCCCGGGGGCGGGGCTGCCCGCCCGACCACGGTGCTCACCGGCTTCGTCGCTCTGCCCGGTACGGCGCCCGCCCGCAGCGTGCTGCCGCGCCGCACCTACCGCCTGTTCGCCCTACGGGACCAGGCCCGCAGACCGGCTCAACTGTGGCTGACGAACCTGACGCACAGCCGGATGGAGTCCCTGCTGACGATCACCCGGTTACAGGGCCGCACGACGGAGACGGTGCAGCAACTGGAGGACGATTTCGGCCTCGCGGACTTCGAGGGCCGCTCCTTCCCCGGCTGGCACCACCACATGACCCTGGTCTCCGCGGCCTTCGCCTACAGCCGGCTCAACGGATCGGGCCCCGAGCCCGACGAGACCCCCGCCGCGGCCTGAGCCCCGGGCATCCGTGACCGCCCGGGGCGAATGACGGTCCCGGAGCACCCGGGGACGTGGCGACCGCCGGGACGGCGTATCGGCGGGCCGGTCACGACCGCAGGCCCGCGTCGCCCGCCGGTGAGGCCGTGTTCGCCGTTGCCGGGCCCAACGCGCTGATGATCCGGGCCAGGTCGTCCGGGGCGACGGCGAGGTCCCCGGCGGCCAGCATGTGCTCGTGCCACACGTGGTGCTCACCGGCGACCGTCCGCACCGCGCCGCGCCGGACGGTGCCGGGGTCGTCGGGCGACCGACTGTGCGGCAGTGGCAGGAGCCGTTCGCGCCCGTCGCGACGCTGCCGCCTTCGTACGCGGAGCGACCCGGTCCGGCCGGTGCTGCCGACGGCGTACGGAACGGCCCCGGGAGCAACGGAGATCCGCTGCTCCCGGGGCCGGGGCCGGGGCGTGCACGGGAACTCCGCCCGTGGCGGGTGGAGTTCCTCGGGTCAGGCCTGCTTGGACCGGCGGCGGGCCACGACGACGAGGCCGGTGCCCGCGGCGAGTACCACGGCGGTGCCGATGACCAGGGGGATGGTGCCGCTGCTGCCCGTCGACGCGAGGTCACCGCCGGAGCCGGGGGCGCCGGAGGTGCTCTGCGACGGGGCGGGGGCACCCGGCGTCTCGGTCGTCTCGGTCGACTCGGAGGGGCCGGTGGTCGGCGTACCGCTCGCCGAAGGCGGCGTCACGGAGGCGGAGGGCGTGGCCTCGACCGGCGGGGTGGTCTCCGGGCTGCCGCTGGGCTTCGGCGTGACGGGAGGGGTGGTGCCGGTCTCCGGGAGGCAGCCGCTGAACGGGAAGTGGTGCGTCTCGGCGCCGCCCGAGCCGTGCAGCGAGGCGACCCACACCGAGCCGTTGATCGGTGCGGCGGTGCCCAGCTCCAGGTGCGCCCTGGGCGCCAGCACGCTGCCCGGCCAGGCCGCCTTGCTGCTCTTGGTGACCGTGGTGGCCTCGGCGAAGTTCCACAGCAGCCGGGCGCGGACCTTGCCGTCGGCGGCGCTCTGGAGCTTGTCGTCCAGCATGAAGCCGCCGCCGCTGGACAGGAAGAACCCGGTGGTCCCGCCCTTCGTCATGTCGTAGGTTCCGCCGCTGACGTCGACGATCGTGGTCGAGCCCGCCGGGACCTTGAGGAAGACCTCCTTGGCCTGCTCCAGCTGACCGGCGGTCACCTTGAAGATGTTGCGGTCGGAGTCCTTGCCCTCCAGGGTGAGCCTGCCGCCGCTCAGCGTCACCTTGGTGCCCTCGGTCGCCGGCATGGCAGCCAGCGCCGAGGAGTAGGACCGGAGCTTGGCGAACTCGCCGTCGAAGTCGATCAGGTCGGCCTTCTGGCTGAACGTGCCGGAGTGGAGTTCGACCGCACGGTCGCGAACCTTGCCGCCGACGACCGCGTTGCCCTTCATCACCACAGTGGCGGACTTGTCGTTGAGCAGGTCGCCGCGGACGACGAGCGAGGCCCGGTCGGGCAGGGCGTCGACCTCCGCGGCCGTCAGCTCGTTGGCGGCGCTGAAGCCGCCCCGGAAGTCGGCGTTGCCGCCGACGGCCACGGCACCCTCCGCATCGGGGGTGTGGACGTCGTCGCCGAGGACGAACTCACCGTACTTTCCGGCGATACCGAAGGCGTCGGTGGAGCATCCGGCCGAATCGGAGGGCGCGGCAAGTGCTGCCGGAGCAGCGGTGAGGCCGAGTACGAGGGCACCACCGAGCGCGGCGGCTGCGGCGGTTGCGGATATGCGCATGGGGCTTGGTTCTCCCGCGAAGGTGAATGAAAAGATTCTGTGGCGGCTTTGTCCATACTTTTCACACACAAGGACATTGGTCAAGACCAATGCTCGAAGTGCTGATGGGGCGCCAGGAATAAGAGGTTTTGTCTGGTATTGCTCCTGGATGGGGCGTCGAACCCCGCGCCGAACGTCGGCCGCTCGCCCGCTCCTGGTCACCGGCGCGGTCGGATCGACCCGGCCCGGACATGCCTGTCGGTGCCGCCCCTTACACTCGGCACCCGTTGCCACATCATCCGCGCGACGCCGAACCGAAGGACATGCACGTGTTTGAACAGGCTCCCATCTACGCACGACTGGTCGAGGAACAGGGGGACGTTCCCACGCAGGTGCGCCAGGAAGCCGAGAGGATCGAGGACGACCTGCGCAGGACCATGCAGCCGCTGCAGAACCTGTCCGGCCGCACTGCCCCGCAGGGCCGGCAGCCCACCCACCTGATGCCGTGACGGCGCGCGGCGCCCGCCGCCACATGCGCCGGGACCGGCCGTCGCGGACGGCCGGTTGCCGGATCGTGCCCCACGGGCGCCGCCACGGACGTCTTCGCTGTCGGACCCGTCCGCCATGCTCTGCGGCATGAACGAGGACGCCTTCTGGCAGCTCATCGAAGAATGCAGACCTTCGGCCGCGGACCCGGACGGTGATCTGCTCGCGGCCGCTCTGACGGCCCGGCTGGCGAACGGTCCCGTGGCCGACGTGATCGGCTTCGCCGAACAGCTCTCCCGGCTGCTGTTCGAGCTGGATCGCCGGGAATACGGTGACGAGCTGTCCGGCGACGCGTTCCTCTACACCCGAGCGGCCGTCGTCGCCGCAGGCCGCGAGGTGTACGAGGGCGTTCGTCGGGATCCGGAGCTGTTCGTGCCGTTCGCCGAGGACCTCGTCTGGGCGGAGGCGCTGCTCCGGGTGCCCGACAACGCGTACCGGTGCGTCACCGGCGACGCATGGGACCGCGGCACCGCGTACGACTACGAGTCGTACTCCAACAAGGCGGGGTGGACCGAGGGCTGAAGGCCGCTCGGCCGAAACCTCTTCGGCGTTCCGGGTGCAGGCTCCGGGATTCGGTCTCCGCGCCTCGGGTTTCGAGCCCCGAGCTCCGGCGTCGGGATCGGTTCACTCGTTCGGGTGGGGAGTGGCGATGCGGGAGGCGGTTGAGCTTCGAGAGCCGTGCTGCCCACGGCGTCGGCTGCCCATGTCCTCACGAGTCGACTGCGCGGCCTGCTCAAGGGTTCCTGACGGCCGATCGCCGGGTCGGCCGTCAGGGGGAGTGCGGGCGGTGGCGGCGGCAACCGCTCGGCGGACGGCCGGTGTCGTCGGCGCCCGGCACGGCTGCATGTGCCGGGCGCCGTTTCCGGTCCTGCGGGTGAACCGCCCCGTGTGCCGCCGACCCTCAGGAACGGCCCGCCAGCGCGGGCTCGCGCGACACCTCCTTCCGGCAGGTGGGGCAGTGCGTCGCCGCCGTCGCAGGGACGGTGGCGGCAGGGGCCCCGGCCCCGCCACCGGGAAGCGCATCGGGACCGTCGTCACGGGCCGGGGAGGGACCGTCGTCGCGGACCGGTTCGAAGCCGGCCTTCACACTGCGCCGCTCCTTCCACAGGTGATACACGGAGATGGCCATGATGGTGGTGCCGACGGCGTTGGCCACGAAGTGCCACCACACCCGGTACGTCACCAGCCCCGGGCCCGGTTCGAGGGCCCCGAACCAGGTGGACAGGCCGATGGCGCGGCTCGCGCCGAGCGCGACGGACAGGGTGAGGACGACGTGCTCGATGCCGTGGATGCCCTGCATCCACACGCCCATCCTTGCCCACTTGCGGGACGTGAGCTGCCCGCTCGCGCGGCGTGTGATCTGCATGATGCCCACCAGGCCGGCGAGGAACATGAAATTGCCGACGAGGTGCAGGATCTCCATGCCGAGCGACGGCTTGGTCATGTCGATCTGTCCCATGCCCCGGGCCAGACTGTCGCCCCAGGGCGTCATCCAGGCCGGTGAGTTGGGGTGGGCGATCCAGTAGCCGGCCTGCGCCACGTGTTCCTGGAAGTGGCCGAACTGGCCGATGACGCCCAGTGCGACCAGGGCGACGGACACCCGGTACGCCCACGGGCGCACCGGTCCGCGGTTGGCGTAGGCGAGGACGGCCACGGCGGCCCACATCGCCGCGGCCCAGAGAACGAACAGCACGGCGCCTGCCGTGTCCACCGAGGTCACGGTGGTACTCATGCCGGGCATGCCGGGCATGCCCGGCATGCTGGATGTGGAGTGATCCATAGAAGCCTCCTGGAGTGGGAGTGCCCGACGCTAGGAAAGGGGCGTGCGCGTCCACTACTCCTTCTGTGCGGGGTTGCCCGGCCCGTCCGATGCGTGGCCCCCGGCGCGGCCGGTACGGCGGGTTCCGGACGGCCCCGTGCGGGGTGCTGGGGATGCCTGACGTCATGCCAACAACCCTGCGGGCGTGCCGACTTCACGAAGTCGCGGCTTCGTCGACGCGGTGAGCGGATCGGTCCTTTCACGCAACCCGGGCGCGGCTAGGGTGAGCCCATGCTGAGACACACCTACGAGGGGCAGGACTGCTCCCTCGCCCGGACGCTCGAAGTGGTCGGTGAGCGCTGGACGCTGCTCATCGTCCGGTCGGCACTTCTCGGCATCAAACGGTTCGACGGTTTCCTGGAGAGCCTCGACATCGCGCGCAATGTGCTGACCAGCCGTCTGACCAGGCTCGTGGAGCACGGCCTGATGGAGCGGGTGCCGTACCAGGACAAGCCCGTCCGGCACGAATACGTGCTCACGCCTGCGGGCCGCGACCTGACCTGTGCCGTCGTCGCGCTCATGCAGTGGGGCGACCGCAATCTTCCGCACGAGGCGGGGCCGCCGCGGCGGGCCGACCACCTCGGCTGCGACGGCACGGTGCTGGTGGAGATGCGCTGCACCGGGTGCGGGCGGGCCGTCGACGACGCGGAGGTCCACGTACGGCACCTGCGCTGAGGAGCGCGTGACGCCGGGACCGGACGTCCGCGGTGGCGGTGCCGGGGCACCGGCGGTCGTGCGGCGAGGTCCGTGACGGCTGGGCCCGAGGCAGCCACCGAGCACGTGGTGTCGTGCTGTTCCGCGTGCGTGCTGAACCCGTCGCGGCCGGATTCCCTTCGCACATCGGAAGATGCCCGTCTTCTCGCCGCCATCTCACCATGAGCCCTCTGCCGCCCATGGGGGCGGCCCGTGGCTGGAGGCATCGATGGCATCCGTGTGGGGAGCGTTGCGCAGGCTGGTCCTGGCCCCGTCGCTGGACGAGGTGGGCTTCGCGGGGAGGGGGTTCGACCTCGAACCCACCGACGCGACGCGACGCCTGGAAGCCGTGCCGCAGGCCGTGGTGTGCGGCTTCGAGTGGGGAATTTCCGATCGCGATCTCGCGGCGACGGAGCGGCGGCTGTCCATGGTCGACCAGGAGCTCAGGGGTTTCGCCTACGAGGGCGCGACCATGGCCTGCGTCGTCCGGGACGCGATGGGGCCGCGTGGCGGCGATCGCACCAGGGCGCTGCTGGAGGGCGGCGGCAGGCCGCACATCTTCCTCAACTACATCGGCATCGGCTTCGCCATGGCCCGCCTTCCCCGCCCGCTGTGGAAGAAGGCGCTGCCCGTGCTGACCGATGCCGACCTCTATCCCGCCATGAGCTGGCTGGCCGTCGACGGCTACGGCTTCGACCTCGCCTATTTCCACACCGGACGCTGGGTGGGTGAACAGCGGATTCCGGAGCCCTACGCGTTCGAGGGCGACACCGGGTACTTCCCGCGCGCCGTCGACCAGGGCGTCGGGCGTGCGCTGTGGTTCATCCACGGCGGCGGCACGGACCGGGTCGCCGCGGCGGTGCGTGCCTTCGCCGCGGAGCGGCAGGCCGACCTGTGGAGCGGTGTCGGGCTCGCCGCGACCTTCGCCGGCGGTTCCGCCCCCGCCGGGCTGACGTCCCTGCGCACGGCAAGCGGCCACCACGCCGCGCATCTCGCGCAGGGCTCCGCCTTCGCCGCCAAGGGCCGCCACCGCGCCGGGTTCGTCCCGGAACACACCCGGCAGGCCGCGTACGCCCTCACGGGCCTCGACGTGGAATCGGTGGCACGGCTCGCCGACGACTGTGCCCCCGACGGCGCGGCGACCGGAAACGGCCCGGCCTATGAGACCTGGCGCCGGAATATGCGCGAGCGCTTCTTCGTGAATGCTTCTTCGTGAACGTCGTTTGAGCACAACCGAAGTAGACGCCCCTCCGGGCCGCTTCGCTACCTTCGAAAGCAACTCCCGAGAAATGCGGGGAGATCCTCAAGAGGGGCGGTTGATTGAATGTCCACGACGTTTCGTGTGCTGCGGCGTCGCCTGCTCACGCCGAATATTTCGGCGACAAAACTGGAAGTGCGTGGCTTCTACCGGAAGAATCCCGAGGCCCAGGAACTGCTGGAGACAGTCGGCCGGTCGTTCCTCCGGGGATACGGGTACGCCGTCGAGGCGCGTTCGACCGAGGAGGCCGAGGAGTGGCTCGCCTCGGTGCCCCGCGCCTTCCGCGGGTTCGCCTACGAGGGCGCCGCCATGGGAGCGGTCGTCCTGGACGCGCTGCCGGGCCACAAGGGCCGACTGGCGGGGCTGCTGGCCGGTGAGGGCCGCAACCACATCTACATGATCTACGTCGGCATCGGCTGGGCCCTGGCGCGCCTCCCGAAGTTCCTGTGGCCGGACGTGACCCGGACCGACCCGCTGCTGCGCTGGCTCGTCCTCGACGGATACGGCTTCCACCAGGCGTACTTCCACACCGACCGGTACGTCCACGACACCCGCAGACACCCCTTCAGCTGGGCGAACGGTCCCGAGTCGTACGCGGCGCGCGCCATCGACCAGGGGATCGGACGCGCCCTGTGGTTCGTCGGCGGCACCGACACCGACCGGGTGAGCGACCTGATCGCCGCGTACCCGGCCCACCGTCACGCCGACCTGTACGGGGGCGCCGGGCTCGCCGCCACGTACGCCGGGGGAGCGGACCGCGAGGAACTGGAGCACCTCGCGCAGCGGGCCGGGGAGCACCTCGTCCACCTCGGCCAGGGGGCCGCGTTCGCCGCCGAGGCGCGCGAGAGGGCCGGTCTCACCATCGCCTCCACGCATCTCGCCACCGACGTCCTGTGCGGTACCACCCCGCAGCGGGCCGCCCGGGTCTGCACCGACCTGATGCCCGATCCGAAGGACCGCGGAGACGTTCCCGCCTTCGAGTTCTGGCGGCAGGAGATCGCCGCGGCGATAAGGGATCGACGCGATGGAATCGGTGTCGAGGAAAACGACAACACGCTCACCACGAAAGGTGTCGGTCAGTGAGGGAAAAGAATAATTGGGTGCGCCGCAACGTGCCAGGAATTGTTGCCTTCGCTCTCATGGTGGGCGTTTTTGCGGGAGTTCGGCTGCCCTCCGTCTCCGCCCAGGAAAAGCAGGATGTGGCATCCGATTTCGCTTTCGAGGCGATGTCCATAGCCGCGCCGCCGGGATATCCGGTGCAGACCGTCCGCCAGGTCAACAAGGCATACAAGCACATCGAGGCATGGATCTCCTCGGTCGGTTCGGGCATCGCCATGAACGACATCGACGGCGACGGGCTCGCCGACGACCTGTGCGTCACCGATCCCCGGATCGACCAGGTCTACGTGACCCCCGCCCCGACCCGCCCCGGTCGCTACGAGCCGTTCGTCCTCGATCCGGCGCCGCTGCCCAAGAGCTCCACCATGGCCCCGATGGGCTGCGTACCCGGCGACTTCGACGAGGACGGCACCACCGACCTGCTCGTCTACTACTGGGGCCGCACCCCGGTGCTCTTCCTCGCCGACCGGGCCGCGGGCGGGACCATCGGCGACGGCGCCCGCACGCTGTCGGCCGACTCGTTCACCCCGACCGAGCTGGTACCCAACGGCGGCGGGACCCCGTACGACGGACCGCTGTGGAACTCCAACGCGGCCACCGTGGCGGACTTCGACGGCGACGGCCACGACGACATCTTCATCGGCAACTACTTCCCCGACAGCCCCGTCCTGGACCCGGAGAAGGACGGCGGCGTCACCATGAACGACTCCCTGTCCCACGCCATGAACGGCGGCGGGGGCCACTTCTTCCGCTGGACCAGGAACGGGTACGTGGCCACGGGCGACGACACCCTGCCCGCCGACGTGCGTGGTGGCTGGACCCTGGGCGCCGCCGCCACCGACCTCGACGGCGACCACCTGCCCGAGCTGTTCCTGGCCCACGACTTCGGCACGTCCGGGCTGCTGTACAACAAGTCCCGTCCGGGGAAGATCGAGTTCGCCGAGGTCAAGGCCGTCCACAGCCCGCTGGTGCCCAAGTCCAAGGAAATGGGACGCAGCTCCTTCAAGGGCATGGGCGTCGACTTCGGCGACCTGGACAACGACGGCCTGTACGACATGTTCGTCAGCAACATCACCACGTCGTTCGGCATCCAGGAGAGCAACTTCGCCTTCTTCGACACCGCCGACGACAAGCAGGGCGTGCGCGCCGCGCTGAAGAAGGGCGAGGCGCCCTTCCACGACAAGTCCGCCGACCTCGGCGTCGCCTGGTCCGGCTGGGGCTGGGACACCAAGACCGGCGACTTCGACAACAGCGGCGACCTGCAGATCGTCCAGGCGACCGGCTTCGTCAAGGGCAAGACCAACCGCTGGCCCCAGCTCCAGGAACTGGCGACCTCCAACGACGGGCTCGTCAAGCACCCCGGCGCCTGGCCGCACGTCCGCGAGGGCGACGACCTGGCCGGCAACCAGACCCTGCGCTTCTTCGCCAAGCGTGAGAACGGCAGTTACGTGAACATCTCCGATGAGCTCGGCATGGCCGTTCCCATCCCGACCCGCGGCATCGCCACCGGCGACACCGATGGCGACGGACGGCTCGACATGGCCGTGGCCCGACAGTGGGGCGAGCCCGTCTTCTACCGCAACATCGCCGAGAACCCCGGCCACTACCTCGGGCTGGAGCTCACCCACCCGTCGGGTTCGCCCGTCGTCGACGCCCAGGTCACCGTCACACTGCCCGACGGCAGCACGCGCGTCGGCCGCGTCGACGGCGGCGGCGGGCACTCCGGCAAGCGAAGCTTCGACGTGCACATCGGACTCGGCGACGTCGCCGGGCCGGTGAAGGTCGCGATCAGCTGGCGCGACCGCTCCGGAAACGTACACGACCAGGACATGCGACTGAGTTCCGGCCGGCACTGCCTGGAACTCGGCACCGAGGCCAAGGAGATGAAGTGACCGTGTCCGTACAGCAGGCGGCACAGCCCGCTCCCACCCCCGCCCCCACCGGTGCCACCCCGCCCCGCCACGACCCGAAGGTCGTCACGGCACTGCGCCGGTTCGCCATCTCGATCTCGGTGCTCAACATCTTCGGCTACACCGTGCTGGGCTTCGAACAGCCCTGGCTGTGGCCCTTCATCGCCCTGGTCACCGCCTACGCGCTGGAAACCGCCCTCGAAGCGATCAGCGCCCACTTCGACGGGCGCACCGCCCGCTTCCGCGGCAACGGCAAGCGCGGCCTGATCGAGTTCCTCTACCCCGCGCACATCACCGCCCTTGCCGTGAACATGCTGACCTACGTCAATGACAAGGTGTGGGTCATGGTGTTCGGCGTCATCGTCGCCGTCGGCACCAAATGGGTGCTGCGGGCCCCGGTCCGCGGCCGGATGCGCCACTACATGAACCCGTCGAACTTCGGGATCGCCGTCATCCTCGTCCTCTTCCCGTGGGCGAGCATCGCGCCTCCGTACCACTTCACCGAATACGTCGACGGTCCGGTCGACTGGCTGGTCCCGGCGATCATCCTGACTCTCGGCACCATGCTCAACGCCAAGCTCACCAACCGCATGTGGCTGATCGGCGCCTGGGTGATCGGTTACGCGCTCCAGGCCGTCGTCCGCGGCATCCTCTTCGACACCTCCATTCCCGCGGCCCTCGGCATGATGACCGGCGTGGCGTTCGTGCTGTTCACGAACTACATGGTCACCGACCCGGGCACCTCGCCCTCCAAGCCCTTCGCCCAGGTCGCCTTCGGCGGCGGTGTCGCCGCGGCCTACGGCGTCCTGACCGCCGTCCACATCGCCTACGGCATCTTCTTCGCCACCGCGATCGTCTGCCTCATCCGCGGCGGATACCACTGGGCGGTCCACTTCCAGGCCAAGCGCCACGCCGCCGCACAGCCGCCGGCCGCCGCCGCCCCGGTCCCGGCCGCCGCCGTCCCCGTCGACCGGGACAAGGTCGTGGTCACGGTATGAACAGGATCGCCATCGTCGGCATGGCCTGCCGATACCCCGATGCCACCGGTCCCGCCGAACTCTGGGACAACGCGGTCGCCGGACGGCGCGCCTTCCGCCGCCTGCCCGATGTCCGGATGCGCCTCGACGACTACTGGGACGCCGACCCGGCCGCCCCCGACCGGTTCTACGCGCGCACCGCCGCCGTCCTGGAGGGCTACGCGTTCGACCGGGTCGGGCACCGGATCGCCGGCAGCACCTACCGTTCCACCGACCTCACCCACTGGCTCGCCCTCGACACCGCCGCCCGTGCCCTCGCCGACGCCGGATTCCCGGTCGGCGAGGGGCTGCCCCGGGAACGCACCGGCGTCGTCGTGGGCAACACCCTCACCGGGGAGTTCGCCCGCGCCAACGTCATGCGGCTGCGCTGGCCCTACGTGCGACGGGTGATGGCCGCCGCGCTCCGCGGCCAGGACTGGGACGAGAACCGCGTCGCCGACTTCCTCGCCGACGTGGAGACCGCGTACAAGCGTCCCTTCCCCGACATCGACGAGGACTCCCTCGCCGGCGGCCTGTCCAACACCATCGCGGGCCGCATCTGCAACCACTTCGACCTGAACGGCGGCGGCTACACCGTCGACGGGGCGTGCTCCTCGTCGCTCCTGTCCGTCACCACGGCCGCGACCTCGCTGCTCAACGGCGATCTGGACGTGGCCGTCGCCGGCGGCGTCGACCTGTCCATCGACCCGTTCGAGATCATCGGATTCGCCAAGACGGGTGCCCTCGCACGCTCGGAGATGCGCCTGTACGACCGCGGCTCCAACGGCTTCTGGCCGGGCGAGGGCTGCGGCATGGTCGTCCTGATGCGGGAGGAGGACGCGCACGCCGCCAACCACCGCGTCTACGCGACGATCGCGGGCTGGGGCATCTCCTCCGACGGGCAGGGCGGCATCACCCGGCCCGAGATCGGCGGATACCGCCTCGCCCTGCGCCGCGCCTACGCACGGGCGGGTTTCGGCATCGACACCGTGCCGCTGTTCGAGGGCCACGGCACCGGCACCGCCGTCGGCGACGCCACCGAACTCGGCGCCCTGACCCAGGAGCGGGCGGCCGCGGGGTCCACCGGACGGGCCGCCATCAGCTCCATCAAGGGCATGATCGGGCACACCAAGGCCGCCGCCGGGATCGCCGGGCTCATCAAGGCGGCCATGGCCGTCGACAGCCGGACCCTGCCCCCGGCCATCGGCTGCGTGGACCCGCACGACCTGCTCACCGCGGACGACGCCAACCTGCGCGTGCTGCGCAAGGCCGAGGCATGGCCCGACGCCCCGCGCCGGGCGGGCATCACCGCCATGGGCTTCGGCGGCATCAACACCCACGTCGTCCTCGACGCACCCGCCACCCGGCGGCGCACCGCCCCCGACCGCCGCCTGGCGGGCCTTGCCCACTCGCTCCAGGACAGCGAACTCCTGCTGTTCGACGCACTGAACGCGCAGGAACTGCGCGCCCGCGTGCTGGAGGTTGCCGACTTCGCCGGCCGCGTCTCCTACGCCCAGCTCGCCGACCTCGCAGCCACCCTGCGCGGCGAACTGCGCGGCACCGCCCACCGCGCCGCCGCCGTCGTCACCTCGCCCGAGGACGCCGAACGGCAACTGCGCCGACTCGCCGCGGAACTGGAATCCGGCACCACCGACCACCTCCCCGCCGACGGCCGGATCTTCCTCGGTCACACGACGACCCGCGGCCGGATCGGCTTCCTCTTCCCCGGTCAGGGCTCCGGGCGCACCACCGGCGGCGGCGCGCTCGCCCGCCGCTTCCCCGAGGCGGCCGAGGCGTACACCGCGGCGGCACTGCCCACCGGCGGGGACATGGTCGCCACCGATGTCGCCCAGCCGCGCATCGTCACCGGCTCCACCGCCGGGCTGCGCGCACTGGACCTGCTCGGCATCGAGGCCACCGTCGCCCTGGGCCACAGCCTCGGCGAACTCTCCGCCCTGCACTGGGCCGGATCGTTCGACGAGCGGACCCTGCTGGAGGCCGCCCGGGTACGGGGTGCCGCGATGGCGGAGCACAGCGCCTCGGGCACCATGGCGTCGCTGGCGGCCACCGCGGAGCGGGCCGGGGAACTCGTCGACGGGCTCGCCGTCGTCGTCGCCGGTCACAACGGACCGGCGCAGACCGTCGTCGCCGGTCCGGTGGCCGACATCGAGGAAGCCGGGCGGCGTGCCGAGGCGGCGGGGGCCGGCTTCACCCGCCTCGCGGTCTCGCACGCCTTCCACTCACCGCTGGTCGCTCCCGCCGCGGAGTCCTTCGGCGCCTGGCTCGCCGACGCACCCCTCGTACCGCCGCGCGGCCGGGTCGTCTCCACGGTCACCGGGGCGGAACTCGACGGTTCCACCGATCCGAAGGAGCTGCTGCGCCGTCAGATCACCGCGCCCGTCCTGTTCGACCGGGCCGTCCGGGCCGCCGCCGAGCACGTCGACCTGTTCGTCGAGGTCGGACCGGGACGGGTCCTCACCTCGCTCGCCGCCGCGGTCACCGGGGTTCCCGCCGTCGCGCTGGACACCGACGACGAGTCGCTGCGCGGACTGCTGCGGGTCGTCGCCGCCGCGTTCGTCCTGAACGCACCGGTCGCGCACGAGCGACTCTTCCACGAGCGGCTGATCCGGCCGCTGAAGGTCGGCGAGGAGTTCTCCTTCCTCACCAGCCCGTGCGAGCAGGCGCCCGAGATCGTCCTCCCGGCCGCCCGGCCGGGCACGTCCGCGACCACGTCCGCGAATGGGGCCCCGGACGTCACGGACGCGGGAGCCGCGGACGCGGGGGGCGCGGCCGCCGACACCGCGGCCCCCGACGTCCGGGACGCGAGCGCCCTGGACGTGCTGCGCGCCCTGGTCGCCGAACGCGCCGAGCTGCCCGTCGAGCTCGTCGAGGACGGCACCCACCTCCTCGACGACCTCCACATGAGCTCCATCACCGTCGGGCAGATCGTCAACCAGGCGGCCACCGGCCTCGGTATCGCCGCCTCCCGGATCCCCACCAACTTCGCCACCGCCACGGTCGGCCAACTCGCCGAGACACTTGACGCGTTGACGGAGTCGGGGGAGACCGGGACGGAGACCGGCCTGGTCACCGGTGCGGCGCCGTGGGCCCGCCCCTTCGCCGTGGACCTCGACGAGGTCGCCCCGCCCCCGCTCCCCGCCGCCGACGGCACGGGCGGCACCTGGGAGCTGTACGCGCCCGGTCACGTCCCGCACGCCGAACCGCTGCGCCGGGCGCTGGAATCGGCCGGTACCGGCTCCGGGGTGCTGGTGTGCCTGCCGGACGCCTGCGACCGGACGGACGTCGACACCGCGCTCACGGCGGCCAAGGCGGCCGTGACCGGCGACCGCGACCACAGGTTCGTCCTGGTCCAGCACGGGCGGGGCGCCGCCGGGCTCGCCAAGACCCTCCACCTGGAGGCCCCCCACCTGCGCACCACCGTCGTGAACGCACCGCCCGGGGGCGATCTCGTCGAACGCGTCGTGGCCGAGGTCGCGGCCACCACCCGGTTCAGCGAGGTGCACTACGACGCGCGCGGCGTGCGCCGGATACCCACCCTGCGCGTCCTGCCCGTCGCCCCCGAGCGCACCGACAGCCCGCTGGACGCCTCGGACGTGCTCCTGGTGACGGGCGGCGGCAAGGGCATCTCGGCGGAATGCGCCCTCGCCGTCGCCCTGGACAGCGGGGCGCGACTGGCGGTCCTGGGCCGCTCCGATCCGGCCGCCGACCAGGAACTCGCCGACAACCTCCGGCGGATGGCCGACAGCGGCGTCACCGTGCACTACGCGCGGGCCGACGTCACCGACACCGGCCAGGTCGAGCGCGCCGTCGCCGAACTCACCGGCGCCCTGGGCCCCGTCACCGGCCTGCTGCACGGTGCGGGCCGCAACGACCCCGCCGCCCTGACCGCACTGGACGCCGACGCGCTGCGCCGCACCTTCGCCCCCAAGGTCGACGGACTGCGCAACGTGCTCGACACGCTCGACCCCGCCCGGCTCAAGCTGCTGGTCGCCTTCGGCAGCATCATCGGCCGCGCCGGGCTGCGCGGCGAGGCCCACTACGCCACCGCCAACGAGTGGCTCGCCGACCTCGCCGAGGACGTCGCACGGACCCACCCCCACATCCGGGTGCGCTGCATGGAGTGGTCGGTGTGGTCCGGCGTCGGCATGGGGGAGCGGCTCTCGGTCGTCGAGACCCTGACGCGCGAGGGCATCGTCCCGGTCTCGCCCGACCGCGGCGTGGAGATCCTGCTGCGCCTCATCGGCGACCCGGACGCCCCCGTCGTCACCGTCATCAGCGGGCGCACCGAGGGCATCGGCACCGTCCGGCGCGACCTGCCGCCGCTGCCGCTGCTGCGCTTCCTCGGCAACCCGCTGGTGCGTTACCACGGGGTCGAGCTCGTCACCGAGGTCGAGCTGAACGCCGGCACCGACCCGTACCTCGTCGACCACCTCCTCGACGGCAACCTGCTCCTGCCGGCCGTGCTCGGCCTGGAGGCGATGACCCAGGTCGCCTCCGCGCTGCTCGGCACCGAGGACACGCCCGTCATCGAGGACGCCAGGTTCCTGCGGCCCGTGGTCGTCCCGCCGAACGGCAGCACCCGCATCCGGATCGCCGCGACCGTCACCGCCCCCGGCACCGTCGCCGTCGCCGTCCACGCCGAGGACACCGGATTCGCCGCCGAGCACTTCCGCGCCCGGCTGGTGTTCCCCGGCACCCCCGTCGCCGACGGGGCACCGCACCAGGTCGACGCGGACGTGCCGCCCGCCGCCCTGGACCCGGCGGCGGACCTGTACGGGGACGTCCTGTTCCAGGGCCCCCGCTTCCAGCGCCTGCGCCGCTTCCACCGGGCCGCCGCCCGGCACGTCGACGCGGACGTGGCCGTGCGGGGCGGACCGGGCGACTGGTTCGCCGGGTTCCTCCCCGGCACCCTGCTCCTCGCCGATCCCGGCATGCGCGACGCGCTCATGCACGGCAACCAGGTGTGCGTCCCCGACGCCACGCTGCTGCCGTCCGGGGTGGAGCGCATCCAGCCGCTCGGCGCCCGCGGCGACCTGCCCGGCGAACTGCGCTACAGCGCGGTGGAACGCGGCAGGGACGGCGACACGTACGTGTACGACGTCGTGGTCCGGGACGCCGACGGCACACCGGTCGAGCGCTGGGACGGGCTCGTCCTGCACGCCGTGCGCAAGGGCGACGGGGCGGGGCCGTGGGCGGCACCCCTGCTCGGCCCGTACCTCGAACGCGCGCTGGAGGACGTCACCGGGGCGCACGTGTCCGTCGCCGTGCACCCGCACGGCGAGCAGCCCGCCGGATCGGTCGAGGAACGCCGCGCCCACACCCGGACCGCGGCCGCCCAGGCCGTGGGGGCGCCGGTGACGGTGCGCCACCGGCCCGACGGGCGCCCGGAACTGGACTCCGGGCGCCGACTGTCCGCCTCGCACGGTCTCGGGGTGACGGTGGCCGCCGTCGCGGACACGGCCGTCGCCTGCGACGTCGAGGCGGTCTGCATGCGTTCCGCCGACGACTGGGACGCCCTGCTCGGTGAGCACGCCGCTGCCGCCGCGCTCGTCGCCAAGGAGACCGGCGAGGCGCCCGACACCGCGGCCACCCGGGTGTGGAGCGCGGCCGAATGCCTCCGGAAGGCAGGGATCCTCGCGGGCACCCGGCTGACGGTCGAACCGGGCCGCAAGGACGCGTGGGTGGTCCTCACCGCCGGTGACCTGCGGATCGCGACCTTCGTCACGGCGCTGCGCAACGCGCTGGAGCCTGCCGTCTTCGCGTTCCTGACTCTTCCCGAATCGCAAGACGAAGGGCGGTCCTAGACCATGTCGGAAGACTACTTCGAGTACCAGCACACCGTCGGATTCGAGGACACCAACCTCGTCGGCAATGTGTACTACGTCAACTACCTGCGTTGGCAGGGGCGTTGCCGGGAACTCTTCCTCAAGCAGAAGGCGCCCGGCGTCCTCGCCGACATCCAGCACGACCTGAAGCTGTTCACGCTGAAGGTCGACTGCGAGTTCTTCGCCGAGATCACCGCCTTCGACGAACTCTCCATCCGGATGCGCCTGTCCGAACTCGGCCAGACCCAGCTGGAGTTCACCTTCGACTACGTGAAGGTGAACGGGGACGGGGCCGAGACCCTGGTGGCCCGCGGACGCCAGCGCATCGCCTGCATGCGGGGTCCGAACACGGCCACGGTGCCGTCCCTCATCCCCGCAGACCTGGCCCGCGCCCTGGAGCCCTACGCGACGACCGGGCGGCAGCTGACCGGGCGGCCGGCATGAGCGCCCCGCCCGTCCGCCGGGCCGCGGCCCAGCGCCCGCCCGTGCCGGCCCCGCCCTTTCCGGCGGCGCGGCTCGCTGCGCCGGGGGAGGGGGCGGGGGAGGAGCGGCGACTGCGCCGGGCCTTCGGCTCCTTCCCCACAGGGGTGACGGTGGTGACCGTGGGCGGCGCCGTCCCCCGGGGGATGACCGCCAACTCCTTCACCTCCGTCTCCCTCGACCCTCCCCTCGTCCTGGTCTGCGTCGCCAAGGAGGCGCGGATGCGGGGCAGCCTCGCCGCCGCCCCCGATTTCGCCGTCTCGGTGCTCGGGGCGGACCAGGAGCACGTGGCCCGCCACTTCGCCGACCGGTCCCGGCCGCCGGGCGCCGACCAGTTCGACGCCGTCGACTGGTTCCCCGGCCCGGCGACCGGTGCCCCTGTCCTCACCGGTGCGGTGGCGCACTTCGAGTGCCGTGCCTGGCGCTCCTACGACGGCGGCGACCACACCCTCCACGTCGGCAGGGTGCTGTCCTGGCAGGAGGCCCCGGACCGGGACACCCTGCTGTTCCACCGCGGACGCCTCGGCAGCATCGGGCGGCCCGGCCGGAGCCCGGGAGCTGTCGCATGACCGGCCGGGTGGCGTCGCCGCCGCTGTGGGCCCTGCCCGGACTGCTGCGCAAGCTGGCGGTGGACCGGCTCGGGATGATGCGCGACGCCGCCGAACTCGACGACGTCGTACGGGTGTCCATGGGGCCCAAGAAGATGTTCATCCTCAACCACCCCGACCACGCCAAGCACGTCCTCGCGGACAACAGCGACAACTACCACAAGGGCATCGGCCTCGTGCAGGCCCGGCGCATCCTCGGGGACGGGCTGCTCACCAGCGAGGGCGACATCTGGCGCGCCCGGCGCAGGACGGTCCAGCCCGCGTTCAGGCCCGGCCGGATCGTGGCGCAGGCGGGCGTCGTCGCCGAGGAGGCGGCCGCGCTGGTGGCCACGCTGGCGGCGGCCGAGGGCGGGCCACCCGTCGACGTCCTGCACGAGGTCACCGGCCTCACGCTCGGCGTCCTGGGCCGTAGCCTGCTCGACTCCGACCTCTCCGCGCACGACTCGATCGCGCACGCCTTCGAGGCCGTTCAGGACCGGGCGATGTTCGACATGGTCACGCAGGACCTGGTCCCCGACTGGGTCCCGTTGGCCGGGCGGCGCCGCTTCCGCCGCGCCGAGGCGGAACTCTCCCGCGTCGTCGAGGTCCTCGTCGCCCGGCGCGCGGAACGGATGCGTTCCGAGGGGGAGGGCGACGACGCCCTGTCCCGGATGATCGCGGCGGCGTCGCGCGTCGAGGACCCGCGGGCGGGCCGACAGCAGTTGGAGGAGGAGCTCATCACGCTGCTCCTGGCCGGTCACGAGACGACCGCGAGCACCCTCGGCTGGACGCTGCACCTGCTGGAAGGCCATCCCGGCGTACGGGACCGGGTCCGGGAGGAGGCCCGGCGCGTCCTGGAGGACCGGCCGCCCGACGCGGACGACCTGCACCGGCTCACGTACACCACGCAAGTGGTGCAGGAGGCGATGCGGCTCTATCCGCCGGTGTGGATCCTGCCGAGGATCGCCCGGGCCGACGACGTGGTCGGCGGCCACCCGGTGCCGGCCGGTGCCGATGTGCTCGTCTGCCCGTACACCCTGCACCGGCATCCCCGGCTGTGGGAGCACCCCGAGCGGTTCGACCCGGACCGCTTCGACGTGCAGCGGGTGGCGCGCAGGCCGCGCTACGCGTACATCCCGTTCGGTGCGGGTCCGCGCTTCTGCGTCGGCAGCAACCTCGGGATGATGGAGGCGGTGTTCGTGACCGCGCTGGTCACCCGCGACCTGGACCTGCGGGCCACGCCCGGGTACGCGGCGGTCGCCGAACCCATGATGTCGCTGCGCCTGGGCGGCGGTCTTCCGATGACCGTCGCGCGGGCCCGGTAGGACGTCGCACCGCAGGAAGGGGGGAGGGGGCCGGACACCAGTCCGGCGCCCTCCCCACGTCGGTGTGCGTGCGGTTCGCGGATCCCGCACGGTCCCGGCCCGGTCGGCGCCCGGCACGCCGTTCAGCTGGCGATCGCCGCCAGGGCCGCGGTGCGCATGTCGAGCAGGGCCATGAGGACCGGCGGATCCAGCGCGTCGAGCGGGCGCAGGGTGATGTCCGCGGGCAGCAGGAGCGTGTCGGTGTCCGCGGTGACCGGACCGTAGTGGCCGACGGACACGGCCTGGGCGTCGGCCGTTCCGGAGGGGACGTCCTCGGTCCCGTACGGCACGGAGTGGACCAGGAGGTGCCAGGTGCCCTCGGGGATGTCGCGCAGCTCGAAGGAACCGGGGCCGTCCAGGACCAGGCAGCGGGCGGGCCTGCCCTGCGGAACGGGTTTGGGGAAGAGCCCCACGAAGCAGTAGCCCGGTCTGCGGTCCTGGGCGAGGTGTATGCGCCCGCGCAGGACGGTGCCGGTGGGGGAGGCGGCGTCCAGGGCCTCCAGTTCGGAGGCGAAGCCGCCGAGTTCCCGGAACATGCTGGGGGACACCCCCACACAGGACTTGAAGCGGGAACTGAAGGTGCCGACGCTGCTGTAGCCGACCTGACTGCTGATGTCCGCGACACTGAATTCGGTCTCCATGAGGAGTCGTTTCGCCTCCTGGAGGCGCAGCGCGGAGAGGAAACGGCCCGGAGAGGTGCCGGTGACGTCGCGGAAGATCCGGGTGAAGTGGAACTTGCTGAACATGGCGGTGCGCGCCATGTCGTCGATGGTGATTTCCTGGCCCAGGTTGACGTGCATGTCGTCGATAACCCGGCGTACGGCCCGCTCGATGGAAGTGGTGGTCACCGTGTCTCCTGGTTGATGGATGGTTGTCGATGTCGGGATTCCGAAGTCGATTTCGGTCCCGGGGCGGCGGACCGATCGCTGAACCGTCGTCGGGACAAATCCTCGGCGAACCTTTTCCAGGTGTCGGAACATTGCAGGGCGAGTTCCGCCACCGTGTCGGTGCTGTGGGACGGTACGGCTGCTGCCAGGCTTCGCCAGGCATCGTCCGTCACGAAATGTGTGTGGATCCAGCGGACGAATGCGCGGCCGTTCTCGGAATGCCGGAGCGAGGGGTCGCCGGCGAGTTTGCGCAGTGTCTCGAACGAGGCCCGGGTGCGGGCCGGGTGCACCGGGGGCTCCGGCCTCCGTGGCGAATTCGGTCCGGCCCGGGGCGTGGACGCGGGAGGCGACGCGGAGGCGGTGGAGGGGGCGGAGCCGGTGGAGGGGGCGGTGAGGGCCGGTGCGGTCCGGGGGGCGGAGCGGCGGCCTGCCGGTACCGGGGTCTCGCCGCGCAGCAGTCGCTGACGTACGTCGTGAGCCGTGCCCAGGGACAGCCCGGTCCGGGCGACGACGGTGCGCAGCGGCAGCCCGGGGCTGTTGGTGAGGAGTTCCGCGGCGTGCAGGCGCTCGGCGGTGCGGTCCAGGGGGTGGGCCCTGCCGTCGCTGCCCACGCGCACGTTCACGCGCGGAGAATCCCCGGTTGAACGACGCACCGCCGCCACGGTCTTCGCGTCGAGGCCGACGCACGAGGAGATGGCGCGGTCCGACAGCTTCGGATGGGAGGCGAGGATGCGGACGGCCGCGGCCTTGCGCTCGGTCCCCGACAGCGGCAGGCCGTGCGTCACATTGGCGGCGACCGCCCTGAGGAAGAGTTCCGCCTCGGCCCCGTCGAAATACTGCACGTCGACGGTCTCCCGTCCGAGGATGCCGGCCGCCGCAATCCTGTGCATTCCGTCGATCACCCGTCGGGTGGAGCGGTGGACGAGAATGGGGGGCAGCGTCTCGTATATCTCGCAGAGTCGTTGCACATGGTCGCTGTCCAGGCCGTTGAGGCGCGGTGAATCCGCGGGGAGAAGGCTGTCGACCCTGACCCTGTCGATGAAATGGGCGGGTAACTGAAGGGTTCTGTCGGTGTTTTCCAACGTTCTCCCCCGTGTGTTCAAGGCGGCCTGTCCAGTTGTCCCGAATTCCGCGTCGGAACGTCTGATTGCGCGTTCTCTCTACACGTTCGAAGGAAGCGTACCGGCCGCTCCGTTTCTTCTTGAAACTCTGCGCACACGATGTTTCGACTCCGGTTAGTTGCTTGAAAAGACTCACTGTGTTCGCTGAACCCACCTGCTCAGTTGCTTGAAAAGACTCGGCGGTCCTAGCTTTCTTACGTGCCGATCGGCACCCCACGAATCCCACCCACGGAGGCCGAGTTGCCCGACAACGACGTAACCGAGGAATCGCGGAACGACGAGCGGTCGGAATCGCGGAACGGCGAACCGGAGGCCCGGACGGACCGTGCGGACGAGCGGGAGACGTGGACGCTGGAGGCGTACGCGGACACCATCGTCCCGGGGGAGAAGCGGTGGCCCGGCGACCGGGCCGTCGCCGGTGCCGTCGAGGGCGGCGGGGCCGTCGCGGCCGGGGCGCTGGAACTGCTGCGCTGGGATGCCACCGGGATCTCCGAGGGGCTCGGCGACCTCGCCCGCCTGGTCAACGACCACGCCGAGGTCTACGCCATGGAGAACGGCCTCGACCTGGACGGGGACGTCCCGCCCTTCGTCGCCCTGGACTTCGCCGACCGCACCGCGCTCATCCAGCGGCTGACCCGGCCCGGCCACCCCGAGAAGGACTTCTGGGTCCTGCTGTCCCTCTTCTGCAACATGGCCTTCGACTCGGCCGCCCACCTGCACACCGCCGAGGCGTTGCGGGACGGGCACCCGGGACTCGCCGCGATGGGCATCACGCAGCCCGACGCGGACGGGCTCTGGCGCTTCGATTCCTTCGGCTACGGCCGTCCCCTCGCCCGCCTGCACCCCGCCACCACGCCCTCAGGGAGCCCGGAATGAGCAGCACCACCGTCGAACGCACCGACGTCCTGGTGATCGGCAGCGGCTTCGGCGGCGCGATCGCCGCCTACCACCTGGCCGCCGGGGGCGCGAAGGTCACCGTCCTGGAGCGCGGACCATGGCTGAGGAGCCAGGACTTCGAGCACGACTACAAGCTCGGCTCCTCCTACACCAGGGCCTTCGACTTCGTCGTCGGCGACGGGATGAGCGTCCTGGGCGGAAACTGCGTCGGCGGCGGCAGCGTCGTCTACTTCGCCGCGATGCCCCGGGCCCCCCGCTTCGTCTTCGACCGGCGCGGCAGCATCGGCCGCCGGATGTGGCCCGCGGCGGTCAGCCGGGACACCCTCGATCCCTGGTACGACCGCATCGAGGAGTCGCTCTCGGTCACCAAGCAGCAGTGGAGCGACGTCAGTTACGCCGGCGGGCTGTGGGCGGCGGCCTGCGACCACGCGGGTCGCACCGCCAACCCGCTCGCCGTGGCCATCGACAACTCCAGGTGCACCAACTGCAACTGGATGATGGCCGGCTGCCGCTTCGGGGCCAAGCAGTCGCTGACCGTCAACTACCTGCCCGCGGCCGTCGCCCACGGCGCCGAGATCCGCCCCCTGCACGAGGTGCAGTACCTCGCACGCACCTCGGACGGCGACTACCGGGTGCACTACGACATCGTCGACGACGAGGACTACCGCCTCCGGTCCGGCAGCGGCGTCATCGAGGCGAAGATCGTGGTCATGGCCGCCGGGGCCGGGGCCACCCCCGTGATCCTCCAGCGCAGCGAGGCCACGCTCGGCGCCATGCCGCACGCCGTCGGCCGCTACTTCTCCGGCAACGGGGAGCGCCTCAACACGGCCATCCTCAACGAGGACAAGGTCGCCGAACTCCTCGGCCTGAGCCGCGGGGACGGCCTCGCCTACGCGGCCAACCAGATCGGCAAGGGCCCCACCGTCGCCAGCTGGGACCGCCTGGACGGATCGCTCCCCGAGTACTCCCGCTACTCGCTGGAACAGCTCTACTTCCCGCCCGGCCTCGGCACGATCCTGGCCCAGGTGCCCGACGCCCACGGCCCCTCCTGGTTCGGGACGGAGAAGAAGGAGATCCTCAAGCGCTGGAAGTCCTGGCTGACCATCTTCTCGATGACCGAGGACGACAACGAGGGCATCTTCGGACCGCCGCCGGCCACCGGCAACGCCCACCGCATCTCGCAGCAGATGCTCGGCCGCGGCACCCTCAGGTACGTGCCCACCGCGAACACCCTGCACGGCTGGGCCCAGTCGGACGCCGAGGTCAAGGAGATCATGGAGAAGGACGGGCTGGCCCGGGTCATGCCGTGGACCAACGACCTGGTCGGTGCGTACACCGTGCACCCGCTGGCGTCCTGCCGGATGGGGGACGACCCGCACACCTCGGCCCTCGACGACCGCAACGAACTCCGCGACCACCCGGGCATCTTCGTCACCGACGGCTCCGCGGTCCCCGGCGCGCTCACCGTGAACCCGGCCATGACCATCGCCGCCCTCGCGGAACGCGCCATCCCCGGCATCGTCAACGCCGCCCGCAGCAGGGGAGTGGACGTCACCTACGGCGCCCCCGCGCCCGACGGCTCGCGCAACGGCCGCCGCAGGGTCCTGCCCCTGGTCCCGGCCCTGACCGGCTCCTGATCGCGGATCAGTTCATTCCGCACACGCCGACGAGTGAGTTGCTTCACAAAACCAGCAGTCCGCGAGCGGCCCCCGCCGACCGCCCCACACCCCAGGAGGTGACCTCCATGCGCACCCTGATCAGAGCGGCCCTGCGCCAGTCCACGGGCGACATCCGCCATATCACCCCCGTCGCCCCGGCCGCCGCCCACGGACCCGTCGCCCGCGTCTACCACGAGGCCGAGCGCGACTTCGGCCTCCTCGCACCGCCCCTGGTCCTGCACTCGCCCGCCCCCGCGGCGCTCGCGGCGAGCTGGCTGCTGCTGCGCGAGACGCTCCTGGCACCCGGCCACGTCGACCGCGCACTCAAGGAGACCGTCGCCACCGCCGTCTCGCGGGCCAACACCTGCCCGTACTGCGTCGAGATCCACCAGGCGAAACTCGACACGCTGCCCACCGCCGACGACGGCGGACGGGCCGGGGTCCTCGCCTGGTTCGACGGCGAACCCGGCAGCGTCGCCGACCGCGACATCCCCGAACTGGCCGGTGTCGCCACCACCTTCCACTACCTCAACCGCATGGTCGCGCTGTTCCTGCCCGCCTCGCCGCTGCCCCGGCAGGCCCCGCAGGCCGTCCGCGACCCGATGCTGCGCATGGTCGCCCGGTCCATGCGCCCCACGACCCCCGGCCCGCTCCGGCCCGCCGCCTCCCTCGACCTGCTGCCCCCGGCCCCGCTCCCCGCCGACCTCGCCTGGGCCGCGGGACATCCCGCCGTCGCCGGAGCCCTGGCACGGTCCGCCGCCGCACTCGACGCCGCCGTCGCCCCATGGCTGACGGAACCCGTCAGGAACACCGTGGACCGGCACATCGAACGGTACGACGGCACCGCCCCCGGGCCGGGCCGCGCCTGGCTCACCGAGGCGCTCGCCGCACCGGCTCCGGACCGACTGCCGCCGGGGCAGGGCCCGGTGGCCGCCCTCGCCCTGCTGACCGCCCTCGCCCCGTACCGGATCACGGACGACGACGTCCGGGCCTTCCGCACCGTGCGCCCCACCGACCGCGACCTCGTCGCACTCACCTCATGGGCCGCGCTGCGCGCCGCCCGCCACCTCGGGACCCGCCTCGCCACACCCGCCCACCAGGCCGCTTCGTCGAACGGCCCGACCACCAGGAGCTGACCATGACCGTCACCACGACCACCGTCCACGGCCACGACCTCGCCCGCGCGCTCGACGCCGTCCTCAAGGACCTCACGGCCGACATCGAGGAGACCGCACGACTCGTCCAGGACCTCGACGAAGCCGCCTGGGCCACCCCGACGCCCGCCCCCGGCTGGAGCATCGCCGACCAGATCGCCCACCTGACCTTCATCTTCCACCTGGCGGGCACCGCCGCATCCGACCCGGAGGCATTCAAGACCATCGCCGCGGGCGCGGCCCACGACTTCGCCGGATCGGTCGACGCCGCGCTGGAGCAGTTCAACGCCTTCCCGCCCGCCGTGCTGCTGGCCCGGTTCCGGGCCCTGGGCGACGCGTCCGTCGCGGCCCTCGCCTCCGTCCCCGCGGACCGGGTCGTCCCGTGGCTGGTCAACCCGCTGCCGCCGGCCGTGCTCGCCTCCGCCGGAATCATGGAGCTCTTCGGCCACGGCCAGGACATCGCCGACGCGCTCGGCGTGCGGCGCGAACCGACCGAGCGGCTGCGGCACCTCGTCCGCTTCGCCGTCCTCACCCGCGACTTCGGCTACCTCTCCCACGGCCTGACCCCGCCGGCCGAGCCGTTCCGCTTCGAACTCACCGCCCCCTCCGGCGAGATCTGGGCCTTCGGCCCCGAGGACGCCGCACAGCGCATCACCGGCCCCGCCCACGACTTCTGCCTGCTGGTCACCCGGCGGCGCCACCGGGACGACCTCGCCCTCACCGCGACCGGCACCGATGCCGACCACTGGCTCGGCATCGCCCAGGCCTACCGCGGCCCCGCGGGCGAGGGACGCACGCCCGGCCGGTTCGCCCCCCACCACTGATGTCCCGACGGAGACGGGCCGCCGAGACGCACTCGCGGCGACACACCGCGGCACGCGCACGACATCGGCCCCGTCCCCGAGGCCCACCAGGAGGAGCGACCATGACCAGCCCCACCGCCCCGCGCACCGCGACCGTGATCGGATGCGGCACCCGCGGCCTGGCCGTCGCGTTCGCGCTGCGCGGGGCCGGGGCCCAGGTGCAGCTGCTCGACAGGGATCCACGCGTCGTCGCCCGCGCCCAGGAACTCGGCGCCGGCAGCCTCTGGCTGCCGGGCCTCCCGGCGGCCGACGTGGTCGTGGTCGCCACCCCGGCCGCCACCGTCGTCGACGTCCTGTACGAAGCACAGGCGCGGGGCCTCGGCCGCGCGTACACCGACATCGCCGCGACGGACACCAAGGAGGCCGTCGCCGCCGAGGCGCGGTTGCGGGGCTGCGACCTCCTCGGCTACGTACCGGGCAACCCGCTGATCGACCCGGGGCACGTACCCCACCGGCCCACCACGGCCGCGAACGGCCCGTTCACCGGCCGGATCTGGATCCTGTGCCCGTACCAGGACGCGGACCCGACGGCCACCGCGGCGGTCGACGCCCTCGTACGGCTCTGCGGGGCCCACCGGCGCGATCTCACCCCCGCGCAGCACGACCGCGCCGTCGCCGCCCTCACACACACGCCGACTCCGGGCGTCGCCGCGCCCGCCGGGTGCCCGTCGGGGCCGCTTCGACCCGCACGATCCGGCCCCGACGGGCGGGCCGGAACAGCTGAGCAACCGCGGAGATGACCTCTCTCCGGGGCCGCTCGGACCATGAAACGCGAATCGCCCGCCAGCGCCTTGGCGGGGTGGCGACGGGGGAGGCCCCCGTCGCAGGCTCACCGGGATGAGGTGCTGAGCAGTGACCATCGACATCGCACAGAGCAACGCACGCAGCGTTGCGACCATCTACAACTCCGCCGTCGCCGCCTTCGCGATCTCCGCGGCATGGGAGATCGGGGCCCTCGACGAGCTGTACCGCGACCGCGTGCTCGACACCGCGGACTTCGCCGAGCGCAACGACCTGGACGTGCCGGCGACGACGGGACTCTTCCGGGCCATGGCCTCCGTCGGACTCGTACGGCGCGAGAACACCACCGTCACCGCCCTGCCCCGCTTCGACACGATGTACCGCAACAAATCGTTCTTCCACTGGCTGGGCCGGGGCAGCGCCGAACTGTTCCAGCAGATCCCGCGCGTGCTGCTCAACGGGAACCGCCAGGGCGACTACTACCGCCGCGACCCGGCCGCGATCGCCTTCGCCTGCCGGGAGATCGACGAGGTCACCTACGCCCCGACCTTCTGGAACGCGGTGGAGAACCTCGACTTCCCGGTCACACGCGTCGCCGACCTGGGCTGCGGCAGCGGCGGACGCCTCATGGACGTCCTGCGGCGCTTCCCCGCCGCCTCCGGCGTCGGCGTCGACATCGCCGCGCCCTCCCTCGACGTCGCCCGCAAGGAGGCCGCCGAGGCCGGGCTCTCGGACCGCACCGAGTTCGTCCGGGGCGACGTGCTGCGCCTGGCACCGCACCCCGGCTTCGACGAGGTCGAGCTCGTCACCTGCTTCATGATGGGCCACGACTTCTGGCCCCGGGACAGATGTGTGGCCACGCTGCGACGCCTGCGGGAGGTCTTCCCGGCGGCGAGGCGCCTGCTGATCGGGGACGCCACGCGCACCTCCATCCCCGACACCGACCTGCCCGTCTTCACCCTCGGCTTCGAACTCGGGCACGATCTGATGGGCACCTTCCTGCCCCGCATCGACGACTGGGAGTCGGTCTTCGAGGAGGGCGGCTGGGAGCTGATCCGCACCAACAGGATCGAGCTGACGGTCGGCGAGGTCATCTTCGAACTCGCCTGACGGCACCGGCCCGTCGGTGCACGCCCCGGCACGCACACGGACCGCGCGCACCCGCCCGGCCGGTCCCCGGCCGGGCACCGCACCCCTCACCCGGCCCTCCGACCCCAGGAGTCCTGATGAGCACCCTCGTGACCGCAGTGGCCGCCGCCCTCGCCGCCGACGGCGTACGGCACGCCTTCGGGCTCGTCGGCGGGGGCAACGTCCTCGCCACCGCCGCCCTCACCGCGTCCGGCGTCCACTACACCGCCGCCCGCCACGAGGGCGGCGCGATGGGCATGGCCGACGCCTACTTCCGGGCGACGGGCGAGGTCGCCGTGTGCACCACCACGCACGGACCCGGCATCGCCAACACGGTCACCGCGCTGGCCGAGGCCGCCAAGAACCGCAGCGCCGTGCTGGTGCTCAGCGGGGACGCGCCCCTCGCCGGACCACGACCGCACGACATCGACCAGAGCGCCCTGGTCACCGCCCTCGGCGTGCCCGTCGTACGGCTCACCGACCCCGGCACGGCCGCGACCCGGACCCGTGCCGCGCTGGCCGTCGCGCGGTCGCGGCAGTGCCCCGTCGTCGTCCTCCTGCCGAACGATCTCCTCGGCACGCGGGCCGACGCCGCCACGCCCCACGAACCGCCGCCGCTCGCGTCCGCCGCTCCCCGAACCCCCGCGGAGCACGAGACCGAGCGGCTCGCGACCCTGCTCGCCGCGGCGCGGCGGCCGCTCCTGCTGGCGGGCGCCGGGGCCTGGCGCAGCGGAGCGGGCAAGGTGCTGCGGGACCTGGGCGACCGGATCGGCGCCCTCTACACAACGACGGTCATGGCCCACGGGCTGTTCGACGACAGCCCCTGGTCGCTGGGCATCTGCGGCGGCTTCTCCGCCCCCGGCCCGGCCGAACTGATCGGGCGGGCCGACCTGGTGCTGGCCTTCGGCACGAGCCTGGACGCCTTCACCCTGCACGGCGGCCGACTGCTCGACCCGGCGGCCACCGTCGTCCGCGTCGACCTCGCCGACGCACCCGCGCACCCCCGCGTGGACGTCGCCGTGAGAGGCGACGCCGCGACCGTCGCCGCACGGCTCCTCGACGCGATCGACCGCCTCGGAGATCCCGTGTCCTGCACACCCGGTACCGGATGGCGCTCCGCGAGGACCCGGGCCCTCGCGTCCGCCGGCTGGTACGACGTCCCGTACGAGGACGCCGGGACGGCGGACCGTATCGACCCGCGCACGCTCTCCCGCGCGCTCGCCCCCCTGCTCCCCGCGGAACACACCCTCGTTCTCGACGGCGGCCACTTCATCGGCTGGCCCGTCATGTACTGGTCCGTGCCCGACCCCGCCGCCATGGTGTTCACCGGCGCCGCGTTCCAGAGCATCGGGCTGGGACTCCCCGGCGCCGTCGGGGCCGCGGTCGGACGGCCCGACCGGGTGACGGTCGCCGCGCTCGGCGACGGAGGTGCGCTGATGGGCCTGCCCGAACTCGACACCCTGGTACGCACGGGCCGTTCCTGTCTGGTGGTGGTCTACGACGACGGCTCGTACGGCTTCGAGGAGCACATGTACGTACCGCGCGGGGCGGACCGCTCCACCATGAGCTTCGCGGACACCGACTTCGCCGGTCTCGCCCGCGCCCTGGGCGCCGCCGCGGTCACCGTCCGCGAGACGGCCGACCTCGCAGCCGTCACCGCCTGGCGAGAGCGGGACTGCCCCGGCACCCTGCTGCTCGACTGCAAGATCGTGCGCCGGGTGATCGCCCCCTACCTGGCCGACCTCCTCGCCGGCCACTGACCCGGGCGCGCAGCCGTACCCGTCGGCGGGCGATCCCGTGGGTCCAGGAGGGACGGCGCCGCGCCCGGTGCCCATCGAGCACAGCCGCGGTACCGGACGGGTCGGGAACTGACATGCCATCAATTCCCAAGCGCAGCTGAGTTCTTGCGCGGCTGCCGATAGCCTGGCACGAGAAGAGGCGGAGCGGACATCGGTTCCCCGAGCCGGGGTCGTGGGCCCGGCACGTTGGCGGTCCCGCCCGGCGTCGTGGCATCGGCTCCACGAGGCTTCGAGCAGGCGCGCAGGAGCCCTCCGATCCGCCGCGGCACGAAAGGAGCGCGCGATGCCGAGTCCGGCATGGCCGGCCGATCCGGCGTCGGCGTGGGCGGAATCGAGGTCCGCGCCGCGCACCATCGCCCGGACTCGCCCCGTGCCACGTCTCGACACGGCCGAGGACGTCGGCGCGCACCTGCAGTCAGCCGTCCTCAGCACATGGGGCCCGCCGATCGTCGTGCTCGTTCTCGATCTCGGCTTCATCTGGCTTCTGGCCACCCACCCGAACGACGTCCCGGAGTTCTTCGCGGCTCGGGCCAACCCGGCGGTCCTGTGGTCGGTCGCCGTGCTCGGGCTTGTCGTGGCACCGGTGTTGTGGTGGCTGCTGCGCCTGGGGGCGGGTGTCCAGCTGGCGCACGAGTGCGAGCAGGTCATGCGGGCCGGGGTGCTCTGCGATGTGTTCGCGTCGCCGCTGTCCTGGTCCAGTGGCGACGGGGAGACGGACACCCGGATCCTCATCGACGCCACCGTGCCCGACGATCGGGCCGCGCGGATTCTCGCGGCCCTCACCCTCTGCGCGAGCCGGCCCGGCGCGGAACATGCTTTCGGTCCTGAACCCGGCTGGACCCTGTACATCGCCGTGACCTCCGCCGAACTGTTCGGCGACGAGGCCGCAGGAGGCTACCTCGTACGCGATCTGTCCGCATCGCCCGGCGAGTGGGCGTTGCTGATCCCCGAGGAGGAACCGGAATACCCCGGCCATCCCTTCGGGCGCTGCCGAACGGCTCGCGTCACGGACCCACCGCTGAGTGCGTGGGACCGCATGTGAGAGAGCGGCGTCCGCCCCTCCGCCACCCGTGGACCCGACGGCCCGGAGCCTGCTCCGCAGCAGGCGCCGCGCAGCAGGTGAGCGGTCGTGGTGCGGCGACGGCCGACGACGAACCGCGCCCCGGACGTGAGGCCCCGGTCTCCGGCAGACGTCCTGACTGGCTCGACGGCCGCGGAACCCGTCCGGGGGCTCCGCGGCCGTCTCCGTGCTCGGTGACGTACCGTCAGTCGCCGAGCAGGTTCTTGCGTCCCTCGCGCAGGGCGTCGAACGACGACAGGTCGGGCACCGTCCAGCCGTCGAGGTCGTACTCCGACAGGCACTGGTCGACCAGTGCCTTGTAGTCGTCCATCTGGCCGCTCGCGGTCTGCGCGAACAGCAGCTCGGCACGGGTGTTCTCGTGGTTCCCGGCGTAATTGCGCTCGTACAGCTCGTGCCGACCGCCGAACTCGCTGCCCACCGCGTCCCACAGCAACTTGAGCACCTTGACCCGCTCGACGGAGCCGATGCCGTTCGATCCCCGGACGTACTTGTCGAGATAGGGCCGGATCTCCGGGTTCTTGAAGTCGTCGGCGCTGGAGTTGAGATAGATCAGCCCGCTCGCCACGTCCTGCTGAATGATCTCCTTGACCCGCGGATACCCGATCTGCATGAACCAGCGGTACGCCATGCCGTACTGCGGGTTGGGCAGCACGGCACCGCCCCGCCACTCGACGGGGTTGCGGGCCGCGGCGTCCGAGAGCCCCCAGAACAGGTTCCGCCACGCAAGCACCTCGCCCAGCCGGGTCTGCACCCCGCGGAAGTCCTGCGTGCCGGTGATCTCCAGCGCCTTGGCCAGGGCCCCCGCGATGAACTCCAGCTTCACCGCCAGCCGGGTGCAGCCGTGGAAGGTGAACCGCTCCATGAAGCCGGAGTGCGAGGAGAACATCTGGATCTTCGCCATGTCCCCGTAGACGAAGACGTCCTCCCACGGGATGAGGACCTTGTCCATGACGAGGATCGTGTCGTTCTCGTCCAGGCGCGAGGACAGCGGGTAGTCGAACGGGCTGCCCATCACCGCGGATGTGGCGGTGTACGAGGGGCGGCAGATCAGCTTCACCCCGGGCGCGCCGGTCGGCACCGTCGCCACCAGCGCGAACTCCTTCTTCTTGACCGGCAGCCCGTAGTGCGCGATGAAGTTGTGGTGGGTGAGCGCGGACCCGGTGGCCACCACCTTCGCGCCGCTCACCACCAGACCCGCGTCGGTCTCCTTCTCCACGTGCACGAAGACATCCGCCACCTCGTCCGGCGGCAGACTCCGGTCCACCGGCGGGTGCACGATCGCGTGGTTCCAGTAGAGGACCTTCTCCTGCGACTCGCGGTACCAGCGGGCGGCGTTCTCCTCGAACGGCGCGTAGAAGTCGGCGTTCGCGCCGAGCGTGCCGAGGAACGCCGCCTTGTAGTCGGGGCTGCGCCCCATCCAGCCGTAGCTCATGCGCGACCAGGCCGCGATCGCCTGCTGGTCGGCGACCAGGTCCTCGGCGCTGCGCGGGGTGGTGAAGAAGCGGTGGGTGAAGCCCCCGCTGCCGGTGTCGGTCCGGGTGGTGAGCACGTCGCGGGTCGCCGGGTCGTGCAGGGAGTCGTAGAGCCGCGCGGTCATCCGCACCGGGTTGTGGAAGGCGGGGTGCGCGGTGACGTCCTTGACCCGTTCGCCGTACAGGAAGACCTGCCGGTCGTCACGGAGGCTCTCGACGTACTCGTCACCGGTGAGCGGCCGACTGCCCGGAACCCGGGCGTTCCCGTCGTCGGCGGAGCGGTGCTGGTCGGTCATGTGCCCCTCTTCCCTGAAGTCCTCGAAGTCCGGAGAACCGGCCGTGCACACCTGCCACGGACGGGTCGGGCATGCGGTGCCACCGGCCGGTCGCGCGTGCGGTGCCACCGGCCGGTCGCGTGTGTGTGGTGTGCGGGCCGGGAACACACGGCCGGTCCACCGCGACCCGGTCGGGAACGTGCCGCGAACCCGCTGCGGTCCGGCCCGGGACCCGATGTGCCGACCGGGCACTCCGGCGTGTCTGCAGACCGGCCGGACAGCCATCGTGACAGTCGACGGACAGCCGGGTCTTCTCCTCACGTGCCACACCTCACGGAGGGCCGAGTCGGCCGACCGGGCCGACGGGCGACCGTTTCGGCAGTCATGCGGACCTGCCCGGGAGCTCGCCAACATCGCAATCCAAAAGGTGCCCCGCCCCGCCTGCCGGTGTGACGGTCTCTCCAGCACGGCCCGCTCTGTCCCGTGACGTCCAGGAGGACACCGATGCTCACCGCCGACATCCCCACCCGTGCCCAACTCGTGCAGCGTGCCGCTGAGTTGGCGCCGTTGCTGAAGAAGAACGCCGCGCAGGCGGAGCAGGACCGGCGGCTTCAGGACGAGACGATCGAAGCCCTGGGCGAGGCGGGCCTCTTCAAGCTCCGCGTCCCCAAGCGCTACGGCGGATACGAGGCCGACACCCGCACCCTCGTCGACGTGGCGGCCGAGCTGGGGCGCGCCGACGGCGCCGCCGCCTGGACCACCGCCGTGTACTGGATTCCCACCTGGATGGCCTGCCTGTTCCCCGACGGCGTCCAGGAGGAGGTGTTCGCCACCCCCGACGTCCGCATCTGCGGCACCCTCAGTCCCTCGGCACTGGCCACGCCCGCCCCGGGCGGCATCACCGTCAACGGGAAGTGGGGCTTCATCAGCGGCGCCCACCACAGCCACTGGCAGGAGGTCATCGCCGTCCTCCAGGGGCCGGACGGACCCCCGCAGCCGGTCATGGCCCTCGTCCCCATCGGCGACCTGCGGCTGATCGACGACTGGGACACCTCGGGCCTGTGCGGTACGGGCAGCGTCAGCACGGTCGCCCAGGACCTCTTCGTGCCGCAGGAGCGGGTGCTGCCGCTCGGCGCGATCCTCCAGGGACAGGGCGCCTCGGAGCTCAACGCGGACGCGCCGGTCTACCGTTCTCCGCTGCTGCCCGTCGCCTCCGCCTCGTCCGTCGGCACCGCCCTCGGCCTCGCGCGGGCCGCCAGGGACGCCTTCTTCGAGCGGCTGCCCGGCCGCACGATCACCTACACCGCCTACGCCCAGCAGGCCGAGGCGCCGCTCACCCACCACCAGGTCGCCGAAGCCGCCTTCAGGACCGACCGGGCGGAGTTCCACGCACACCGCCTGACCTCCCTCGTCGACGGCAAGGGCGAGGCCGGGGAGGAGTGGTCGCTGGAGGAACGGGCCCGCGCCCGCGCCGACCTGGGCGCGGTGTGCAAGCTCGCCAAGGAGGCGGTGGACCTGCTGGCCTCCGCGAGCGGTGGGTCCTCCATCTACCGGGACGTACCCATCCAGCGCATCGTCCGCGACATCCAGGCCATCAACCTGCACGCCCTGATGAACCCGAGCACCAACACCGAGCTGTACGGCCGTGTCCTGTGCGGGCAGGAGCCCAACACCCTCTACATCTGACCGGCCGTCAGGGGCGGGCGTCGGATCCTGTCACGGCAGCCGGCCGCGAGCACCGGAACGAATCCGGGCCCAATCCTCGTCACAAACCCGAATGTAAATCTCGAAACGGGTACGAAAGCAAGCCTGTACGCAAGCACGAACGCAAACCTGAGTACAACCCTGAGCACAACCCTGAACACAACCCTGAACACAAACCCGTACGCGAACCCGGAAGTAAACCTTGTCGCAAACCTCACCGCAAACACAGGCGTAAACATCGCCACAAACATCGCCACAAACATTGCCGCAAACAAGTACACAAACCTTGATCCGATCCCGGGAACAGCCCCGCGACCAACCCCGAACGAGGAGCAGACCACCATGACCACACAGACCGCCCCCGACCCCGCTGCCGCCGTCGAGATCCCGGCCGAGGACAAGGCGGCCGTGGCCGCCCTGCCCGGTCGCATCGTCGCCGCCTGGGCCGCACACGACGCCGACGCGTTCGCCGAGGTCTTCACCCCCGACGGGACCATGATCCTTCCCGGTTTCTTCGAGCAGGGCCGGGATGCCATCCGGACCTTCATGGCGAACGCCTTCGCCGGTCCGTTCAAGGGCACCCGGGTCACCGGCACCCCGGTCGACATCCGCTTCGCCGACGCCGAGTCCGGCATCCTCATCACCCGCGGCGGCATCCTCGCCCCCGGTGAGACCGAGCCGAGCCCCGAGCGCGCCGTCCACGCCTCCTGGGTCGTGGTCAAGCGCGGCGGCCAGTGGCTGCTCGCCGCGTACCAGAACAGCCCGCGCGACACAGCCTGACCCCGTTCCGACACCCACACGAATCGAAGGAGGTGACCGCGATGGCCGTCCCGACCGGCGACCGCGCGGTGGTACTCGGCGGCAGCATGGCCGGCCTGCTGGCCGCACGGGTGCTCGCCGACACATATCGCGATGTCGTCATCGTGGAGCGCGACGACATGTCCCCCGGCGCGGAAGCCCGTCGGGGCGTGCCCCAGGGCCGGCACGTCCACGGCCTGCTCGCCCGGGGCCAGCAGATACTCGACGAACTGTTCCCCGGATTCACCGAGGACGCCGTCGCCGCCGGCATTCCCACCGGCGACCTGGGCGAACTGCGCTGGTACTTCAACGGCCGCCGCCTGCGACCGTCCACCACCGGCCTGGTCTGCGTCTCGGCGACCCGGCCCCTCCTGGAGAGCCGGGTACGGGCACGCGTCGCCGAGATCCAGAACGTCACCTTCACGGACCTGCACGACATCGTCGGCCCGGTCACCGACGACGCCCGCACCACCGTGACGGGGGTCAGGGTGCGGAGCCGTCGGCCCGGGGCGGAGGAACGCGTCCTGGAGGCCGACCTCGTGGTCGATGCCACCGGCCGTGCCTCGCGCACCCCGGTCTGGCTGGAGGAACTCGGCTACGCGCGCCCCGAGGAGGAGCGCATCCAGATCGACCTCAGCTACACGACCCGGCGGTTCCGCCTGCCCGACCCGTCGGTGCTGCACGGCGACCTCTCCATCAATCCGGTGTCCTCGCCCAGTCACCCGCGCGGGGCGTTCCTCTCCCGCATCGAGGACGGCCTGATCGTGGTGTCCCTCACCGGGGTGCTGGGCGACAGCGCGCCCGCCGAACTCGAAGGCTTCCTCGCCTGGACGAAGACCCTGCCGGTGAGCGACATCCACGACGTCCTGCAGGATGCCGAACCGGTCGGCGACGGTACGGTCTTCCGCTACCCGGCGAGCGTGCGGCGCCGCTACGAGCAACTCGACCGGTTCCCGGGCCGGTTCCTGGTACTGGGGGACGCGGCGTGCAGCTTCAACCCGGTCTACGGGCAGGGCATGACGGTCTCCGCGCTGGAGGCCCTCGTGCTCCGCACCCACCTGCGTCGCGGACCGGTGCCGGACCCGGCGGCGTTCCTCGGTGACATCGCCCGGGTCGTCGACGTGCCGTGGGACTTCTCGGCCGGTGCCGACCTCGGCTTCCCGGAGGTGGAGGGACGCCGCACGGCCAAGGTCCGGATGGGTGGTGCCTACATGGCCCGGCTCCAGGCGGCGGCCGTCCACGACGGGGAGGTCACCGGCACCTTCATGAAGGTGGCCGGCCTCGTCGAGCCCCCGCAGGCGCTGATGAGCCCGCGCATGATGTTCCGGGTGATGCGCGGTTCGCGGCAGAGCCGCCCGGCACTCGTCGCCTCCTGACACCGCACCTCGCCCATGGCACGGGGCCGGGACGCCCGACCGGTCCCGGCCCCGTGCCCGCACCCGGATGCGCCCCGGATGCGCCCCGGATACGCGTCGAATGCGTGCTGAATACGCGCGTGAGCGGCAATGAGCCGGTCTCGCGGCACCGACGTCCGCCCGTTCCCACTCGGGCGGTACTCCGCGTACCCCGCGTAACCTCGCTCCTGTGCCAGCCTCCCGCCTGTATCGCGTCGCCGTCCTCGTGCTCGAGGGCGCGAAACCGCTCGATGTCGGAATTCCCGCGCAGGTCTTCTCGACCCGCGCGAGCATGCCGTACGAGGTGCGGGTGTGCGGGGCGGCGCCCGGCCTCGTGACCGGCGGCGACGGCCTGTCGTACGGCGTCGCCCACGGCCTCGACGCACTGGCGTGGGCTGACATCGTCTTCGTCCCCGGCTACCGGAATCCGGACCGCGACGACCCCCCGCGGGCCGTCCTGGACGCACTGGGCGCCGCCCATGCCCGGGGCGCGCGGCTCGCCGCCATCTCGACGGGCGCCTTCGCGCTCGCCGCCACGGGTCTGCTCGACGGCAAACGCGCCACGACGCACTGGCACTACACCCGGGCGCTGGTGGCACGGCATCCGCTCGTGCGGGTCGACGAGAACGTGCTGTTCGTCGACGAGGGCAGTGTGCTGACCTCGGCCGGCGCCGCCTCGGGCATCGACCTGTGCCTGCACATCCTGCGCGGCGACCTCGGAGTCGCCGCGTCGAACCACGCCGCCCGGCGCCTCGTCGCGGCCCCCTACCGCAGCGGCGGTCAGGCGCAGTACGTGCCGCGCAGCGTGCCCGAGCCACTCGGCGAACGGTTCGCCGCCACCCGCGAGTGGGCGCTCCACCGGCTCGACGAGCACCTCACCCTCGAAGCGCTCGCCCGGCATGCGGCGGTGTCGCCGCGCACGTTCTCGCGGCGGTTCGTCGAGGACACGGGATACACGCCGATGCAATGGGTCATGCGCGCCCGCGTCGACCTGGCCCGCGAACTGCTCGAACGGTCGCAGCGGAACGTCGAGCAGATCGCCACCGACGTCGGTCTCGGTACCGGTGCCAATCTGCGGTTGCACTTCCAGCGGATCCTCGGCACGACGCCGACCGAGTACCGGCGCACCTTCACCCAGGGGGAATAGTCCGCTGCCCGGTGGCGGGATCCTTGTGAACCGTGGCGATCATGCCGCTGTCGCAGACGGGTGCGGCACGGGACATTGGTGGCGAACCGAAGGGACACCATTCATGACTCGCATCGCCATCAACGGATTCGGCCGCATCGGACGCAACGTGTTCCGCGCGCTGCTGGAGCGCGACAGCGACCTCGAAATCGTCGCCGTCAACGACCTCACGGAGCCCGTCGCCCTCGCGCGGCTGCTCGCCTACGACACGACGGCCGGCCGTCTCGGTCGCCCGGTGACCGTCGACGGGAACGCCCTCGTCGTGGACGGCCGACGCGTCACGGTGCTCGCCGAGCGCGAACCGGCGCAGCTGCCGTGGGCCGAGCTCGGTGTGGACATCGTGCTTGAGGCGACCGGCCGCTTCACCTCGGCCGAGGCCGCCCGCGGTCATCTCGACGCGGGTGCGAAGAAGGTGCTCGTCAGCGCTCCGTCCGACGGTGCCGACGTCACGCTCGCGTTCGGGGTGAACACGGATGCGTACAACCCTGATGCGCACACCATCGTCTCGAACGCCTCGTGCACGACCAACGCGCTGGCGCCGCTGGCAGCGGTGCTCGACGACCTCGCCGGCATCGAGCACGGCTTCATGACGACGGTGCACGCCTACACGCAGGAGCAGAACCTGCACGACGGTCCGCACCGTGACGCCCGCCGGGCCCGCGCCGCCGCCGTCAACATCGTGCCGACCACGACGGGCGCCGCCAAGGCGATCGGCCTCGTGCTGCCGAACCTCGACGGCAGGCTGTCGGGCGACTCGATCCGCGTGCCGGTCCCGGTGGGCTCGATCGTCGAACTCAACACCACGGTCAGCCGCGACGTGACGCGCGACGAGGTGCTGGCCGCCTACCGCGTCGCTGCCGAGGGGCCGCTCGCCGGTGTACTCGAGTACTCGGACGACCCGCTCGTGTCGGCCGACATCACGGGCAATCCGGCTTCGTCGATCTTCGACTCGGCCCTCACCCGGGTCGACGGGCGCCACATCAAGGTGGTTGCCTGGTACGACAACGAGTGGGGCTTCTCGAACCGCGTGATCGATACGCTCGAACTCCTCGCCTCCCACTGACCTGCCGCCGGGACGCGATCCGCCCTTCGGCGACCGCGCCGCCCGGCACCACCTGCGAGCGCTCCCGTCGGCCAGTCGGCCCGACCGGGGCGCTCGGTCATGAGGCATGGGGAGCATGAGGGAGTCCGCTCCCTCATGCTCCCCATGCCGTTGCTCGTGTCCGGCGCCGACGGCACCGGGCGCCATCCCCGTTCCCGCCTCCCGCGAGGGCGGGCGCCTGTCTGATGGTGCGACAGCGGCCGTACTCGGGCTCGTTCGTCACGGTGTGCTTGTCGCCGCGGTGCGAGGGTCCTGCCCTCGACGAACTCGATGACGGCCAAGTCGCCCGTCGGGTCCGCGACCGCCCCGTACGCGCGGTCGCTGTGGCCGGTGTACTACCGACAGCTCGGCGAGATCACACGGCGCGTCCACGATGTCCACGGCCCTGCTTTCGGCCCCGTCACCGGCCCCACCTAAGACAGTTGGAGCGAGGCGGTCGTGGCTTCCCTGGAGGACATCGCCACTGACCTGGGCAGTGTCGGCCTCGACGCATCAGATGTACGCAAAGTCATTGCGGCAGCACACCTAGAGCGCCACCGCCTCGGCGATTCGGTCGGAGTCCGGGACAGCTACGACGCGCTCGCGGGCATCCTGGCTGCCGTGGTCTGAAATCTGGCCCGACCGTCAGCAGCCGTCGCCCATCGCGGCCCGAACGGCGGACGGGCCGCTGAAGTCCTTGGCGAGGGCATCCATGACGACCTCGTCGCATACCTCGCCCAGCCAGTACCCGGCCTCGCGCAACGTTCCGGCCGTGTGGAAGCCGGCCTTCTCGTAGGCGCGGATGCCTGCGCGGTTCGGAGCGAGGACCTTGAGCCAGACCATCCGCAGGTTGGTGATGTGGAAGGCGTAGTCGAGGGTGAGTCGGGTCGCTGCGGTGCCGAGTCCGCAGCCGCGGACTTCGGAAGCAAGCATGATCACGTACTCGGCGGTCCGTACGGAATGGTCCGGCAGGAGCGTGGCGACGCCGGCAGGTGTCGGGGTGTCGGTGCTCAGGTCGTAGATGGTGAAGCGGATGTTCTCACCGCGGAGCTGGTGAGCCATGCCCTCGGTGCGGGCTTCGAGGGACTCGGGACTCTGCCGGCCGTAGCCGACGAGGAGGGCGGGGTCCTGTTCCCAGCACCAGTACGTTTCGACAAGGTCGGCGCGGTAGGGGCCCAGACCGCAGGCGTCGGCGCGGATCCACAGGGTCGGCTCAATGCTGGTGCTGATGACGGCCTCCGATGGTGAGGGCGGGCGTGTAGGCGAGCGTCGAGGTTGGCTCGGCGACGGGGGTGCCGTCCTCAGTCTCCACCCAGGCATGCAGGCGTACGGGGTCCGGCGCGACGCCGTGGCACCAGGTGACGGACAACCGCCGCGCGGCGAGGAGGACAACGGCGGCGGTGGACTCCTCCAGGCAGGCGGTTCGGGCCGGGGAATACCAGCACGTATGCCGTACGGCGAGGACCGCGGCCGTCGCTTCAGCGAGGGTGGCCGGTCGGCGGCACGCCGACGCGGCGGCGTTCAGCATGGTGATGAGGCGTTGCATCGTGCATCTCGCGGGCCCCAGGGGCTTGATGGTGAGTACGGATGCCAGAGCGGCGGCTGCGAGGGTGCTGTGGCGATGAGGGCTCCGGGGCCGGCTGACACCGGCGGGGTGCTCGGCCCCTCCCCAGCTCGGTGCCGCGGGCGAGGCCACGATGGGGGCGTCCCAGGGTGTGGCAGTGGCCGTCGGAATCAGGAACCCGGAGGTCAGGAGCTTCGTGGTCAGGGTGGCGGCCGCGGGGTTCAGCCGACCGGTTCGAGCGGCTGCCGTCCAGTGGGCTGCGGCCGCCGGGAAGAGGCACTGAACATCGTTGGAGCGGTAGTCGATCAGGACCAGGACGTGCCCGAAGTCCAGGGCTCGGACGTGGCACGGAGCGGTGACGAATCGAGGCAGGTCAGCACGGGGATGCTCCGATGGTTGCGTGGTCCACGCCGGGCTCACGGCGGTGTGATGGGAGTGCAGCCACGCCTCGGCGCTCAGCGCTTGTTCCATCGTCGCCAGGGACATCGGGATGCCGATGGCGGCCTGGCGGAGGTGGCGCCGGAAGCGGGCCGGCTCAAGAAGTCCGAGGGTAGCGAGGTGGCCGTCGGCCAGATCCATGAGCGCCGGCAGATTGGCGCGCATTCCGGCGTAGTGGTCGGCGTTGAAGCTGCCCTTGCTGCTGCGACGGGCGACGGCGGGCGGGAGCAGGTGCTCCATCGCACGGCCGAGGACGGGCTTGTAGGCGTGGACCGCCGGGCGGTGCTCGATCGGAGTACGCAGGACAGTGTCGACGACGCGCGGGTCGAGGAAGGGATTGTGCAGGGTGATGCCGTGTGCGGCGGCGAGTTCGGCGTCGGCGGCAGCAGTGCGGGCAACCTCGCGGATCTCGTCGATGAGGACCCGTACCGACGTGTCCAGGCCGAGCAGCGGGTCCGCGGTGTCGATCGCCTCGTCGGCCGCGTCGAGCAGCAGCTGTCGGGCGGCGGGCGTGGCCCAGTCGGGCAGCGGCAAGGGGGCGAACCAGGCCACGTTGCCTCGGCCGTCACCCTGGTGTCTTTCTCCGGCGACGACGCGAGCCAGGTTCTGCAGCGCGCCGAGGCGACTGCTGCGGGCCAGCGACGCGGCGTCGTGCAGAAGCGGGATGACGGAGGTGTGCCGCAGTCGTGCCCAGCCGAGGCTCTCGCTCACCGTGCGCCGCCACTTGCGGTGACGCAGGAGGTCAGCGAGGTGCGCGGGCGGCTGGAACAGGATGCTGTCGCCGCCGTCCCCGGTCAAATGGCACTGACTGCCCAGGCGTTGACGCATCCAGTCCAGCTGCCGGGCCAGGCGGGCACGGGTGAGCGTCGAGGGCGCGGGCTCCTCGGTCGGGGGGACAGCGGTGATCTCGGTGTACGGCAGGTGCTCTGCGGTCAGGGGCAGGAGATGGTGGCGGATCCGGCGGCGGTGTGCGGAGGCGGCCAGTCTGGCGTAGCGCAGGTCGGCCCCGTTCCCGTCGCCTTCGGGGTGGATCGTGATCGCGTTCAAGGTACGGGACGCGGGCAGGGAAACCGCGGCCAGGACGGCGATGCTGGTGGAGTCCAGTCCTCCCGACAGGTCGCATGACAGGACCGGGTCCCCGTTCACCCGCAAGGCCACCGCCTCGGTCAAGACCGTGCGCAAACGGTGGTGCGGGACGCCGGCGACCGGGCCGGGGCGCCAGCGGGCCGTGGCCTGCAGTCGGCTGCCGTCGGCAGGGAGCTCGATCCGGCTCCCCGGGGCCAGCTGCTCGATGCCTGTGAAGAAGGTCCTCGCACCGGCCAGTGCCGGTACCGACGGAGTAAGGACAGAGCAGGCGAGCCGCTGCGTGTCGACGAGCGGCTCGGTGAGGCCGGCGAGGACTCGCGCGGAGGTCGACCAGGCCCAACCGCCCTGCCAGGGCGTCACGTAGAGAGGGAACGCAGAGGCTGGGTCGGTGTGCAGCACAGCGCGGTCCGGGTGCTCCTCGATGACCGCGTATACGCCGGGCCATCGCCAGGTGATGTCGGTCGGCAGCTCGGCGTCGGACAGACGACTCAGTTCGAGGTCGGTGGCCCCGCAGTGCCCCAGGACCAACACGCGCCGGTGTCCGTCGCTGGACGTCATACAGCGAGCTGGGGAGTCTCCGATCTTCCAGGTCGACGAGGCGGGGCTCATGTGTTCGGCGCCCACGGGATGCATGCGCACGACTCGAGTGGTGCTGAAGCCTCCGTAGATCACGATCGTCTCCAGGCCGGTTGCAGGGGCGTGGTGGCGCGGCTGTCGAGGCCGCACCACCACAACTGGGGGATCAGCAGTTGTAGGCCCGTCGCTTGTCCTCGCTCTGGCCCCGGCCCTGGCCCTCGGTCAGCTTGGCGGTGCCGCCGACCTCGACCGGCAGCAGTTCGTCTTCGAAGACCGTCGTCTCGGTGCTGAGCAGGCTGTTCATGGTCATTCCTCTCGGAGTGCGAACGGATGGTCGCGCCGTCCAGCGACCCGCTTCGACGCACACGCCACCGGTGGATTCGCCGGAGCGGGCGCACGCCTTCTGTTCGCGGTGGACGGCGCGTGTCCAGAACACCGCGGGTCCGCCCTTGGCAGCGAGCGCGCGCCCGTTGGGCGCACGCCATTTGCGCATCACGCACACGGCCTCGACGTGCAGTTGCCGCCCGGCTACCGTGAGTTGGTTGCCGTCTGGTTCGGCCGGGGGTCGCGATGCGCACACATGCACCGAACTGGGGATCGCCCAGAGCACGGGCACTCATCGACGCGGGCGACGTCGGCGGCCTGATCCGTTGGGCACGCACTGAGCTCGGATGGCGTCAGGCCGACCTGGGCAAGGCGACGGGCTACTCGGCCTCGGCGGTCTCCCGTCTGGAGACTGGACACCGCAGCGCCACCGACCTCGACATGATCCGAAACTTCGCGCAGGTGCTGTTCATCCCTGCAAGCGCACTTGCCGCAGTTCTGCGCGTAACACCTGCTTCGCGCCACGAAAACCGGGTCGCGACCGCACAGCGTGTGACTCTTCATGCCGCCGCGAAGGTGGATGCCGCCGGGCTCAACACCCCTGTGCAGGCTGCGACGTTCGCGCAGATGCTTTGCACCGTGGCGTATGCGGCCGCGCTGGCCGACGACCGCGACCGCGCCTTGGAAATGATCAGCGAGGCCGAACGCGCCGTGAAGCTCCTTCCCGGCCAACAAGAATCCCCGCAGACATTCAGTGTGACGCCGGCGTCAGTCGCCCTGTACAAGGTCGGAGTCCTGTGGGGGCTCGGCGATGCCGGCGCGGCCGTCCGCGCGGGCAGGAACCTCCACCCTGGTCAGTTCCCCACCGCCGAACGCCGGGGCCGGCTGCACACGGACATGGCGCGGGCCTGGTGGCAGTGGGGCAAGCCGGAGGAGACGGCGGTTGCCCTGCTCTCCGCTCACCGGGAAGCGCCCGCAGAAGTCCGGGACCGTCCCAGCATGCGCGCCCTCGTCGCCGAGCTCACTGAACGCCACCCACGCACCAGCACCGTCCGCCAGCTGGCTGCGGCCGTGCACACGCGGAGTGTCTGAGTACCGCTGCCATGATTCCCGCGCCCAGGTCGACCGCAGAGGCAGTCACGGCCGCAGGGCCGAAGGCACTGCGGCAGATCTCCGCGATCTCCTGGGCGGTCAGTGACTGCTGGAACGCTCCGAGGCGCGCTCAACCGGCTGGAAATCCATGCCCGCGGCAACGCCCGCCGCCCGCCGACCGCAGCCCGCGTCGAAGACATCCGAGACCGCCTCCGCGATCCGGCCGTGGCCCGCGGCATCCTCGACCTCAACGGCCTGCACGCCCGGGTCCGGCAGGTCGTGCTCGGCACTCCCGGGGCCCGGGAGCTGATCGGCAATCTGGTCTCCTACGCGATGCTCCCGGCTGGTCCTCAGGGCGCTGCGATCGGGTGCGTCGGCGGAAGGACCGGGCGTGCGGCCTGGCCGAGATTCTTGGCCACCGCCTTCGTGAGCTGAAGCGGGAGGTCGAGATCGAGCACCTCCACGCCCACCTGCCTCGGGTTCTGAAGTCGGGCGGGGGCGACACGAGGAAGGGGATGGCGTGGGCGCCTTCCCGGCATCAAGGCGAAGCCCTCACCACGTGGCCTCGGTGCCGTCGCGTACTGCGGTGGAAGCGATGTACTTCGAGGCGCCGGCGTATTACTGGCCTCAGCCCGCTGATCTGCCGGCGGTCAATGCTGGCCTGCGACAGCTCGCCGAACGGGGCCGGAGGCTTTCCGGGCGGGTCCGCCTTGAGTGATGCGCTCGCGGTGGAATGCCGTTGTCAAGCGGTGGCGAAGCGGTCGGGACCAGGGCACTCGCGGTCACGGGTCCGGATCGAACCGCCACCCCATCCCACTCCCGGTCTTCGGTGCCGTCGTCCTCGTCGAGATTCAGCAGCGCGTCCAGAACGTCCTCGCGCCCGGCTTCCCACCCCATGCCGTGACCGCCGTCCGACAGGGCGTGCCTTTTGCGAAGAATGGAGAATAATACAGCAGATTGCGAAGATTGCGAGCTCTCCGGCAGGCGCGCCTACCTCGCTCGACAGTCACGAAACGTTAGCAATGGATACGTAACGTGACCCCGCTTGCTGTTGGTGAAGTCTGCCCTGCTGGGGCCAGGCGGGTCATCTCATGAACTGAGAGGTAGTCGATGACTGTCGAGACGCACCCGTCAGAGACCGCGGCGGCACAGAATCAGGCGCAGGAGCAGCTCAGCCTCGGTACCGCGGCTGCGCGGAACCTCGCCACCACCACCAAGTCCGAGCCCCAGATGCAGGGGATCAGCTCGCGCTGGCTGCTGCGGAAGCTGCCGTGGGTCAATGTCCCGGGTGGTGCCTACCGGGTCAACCGGCGCCTGACGTTCACGGTCGGGGACGGAAAGGTGTCGTTCGAGAAGAACGGGTCCAAGGTGCGCGTCATCCCGCAGGAGCTGGCCGAACTGCCCCTGCTGCAAGGGTTCGACGACGGCCCGGCACTGGGCGCGCTGGCCGACAAGTTCGTCCAGAAGGAATTCGACCCCGGCCAGGTGATCGTGGAGGAGGGCCGCAAGGCCGATCACGTCTACCTGATCGTGCACGGCAGGGTCGACAAGGTGAGGCCCGCGAAGTACGAGGGCGAGTCCGTCGTGGGCCGGCTCTCCGACGGCGACAGCTTCGGCGGCAACGTGCTTGCGGGGGCGGACGGCAAGTGGGACTTCACCGCCCGCACACTGACCGCGACCACCGTCCTGGCGCTGCCGCACAGCGCGTACAAGACGGTCGCCGGCCAGCACGAGGCGCTGCGGTCGTACGTCCTCAAGCGCAGCACCGATGCGCAGAAGCCGACGAACAAGGCGGGTGAAGCCGCCATCGAGTTCCTGTCGAGCCACCAGGGCGAGCCGATCCTGCCGACCACCTTCGCGGACTACGAACTCGACCCGCGCGAGTACGAGTTGAGCGTGGCGCAAACGGTGCTGAAGGTGCACAGCCGGGTGGCCGACCTCTACAACCAGCCGATGAACCAGACGCAGCAGCAGTTGCGCCTGACCATCGAGGCGTTGCGCGAGCGGCAGGAGAAGGAGATGATCAACAACCCCGAGTTCGGGCTGCTCCACAACACCGACTTCGACCAGCGCATCCCGACCCACTCCGGCCCGCCCACCCCGGACGACCTCGACGACCTGTTGAGCATGCGCCGCGGTACCAAGTTCATCTTCGCCCACCCGCGTGCCATCGCCGCCTTCGGCAAGGAGTGCAACAAGCGGGGCATCGCCCTCAGCAGCGCCGACGTCGACGGCCACCACATCCCCGCCTGGCGAGGCGTGCCGATCCTGCCGTGCGGCAAGATCCCGGTCTCGGACCACCAGACCTCGTCGATCATCGCCATGCGTACGGGGGAGGACAACGAGGGCGTCATCGGCCTCCACCAGACCGGACTGCCCGACGAGGTCGAGCCCGGACTCAACGTCCGGTTCATGGGAATCGACGAGAGGGCGATCATCTCCTACCTCGTCAGCACCTACTACTCGGCCGCCGTCCTGGTCCCGGACGCGATCGGCATCCTCGAGAACGTCGAGGTGCATCCGCGTGACTGAGAACTCGGCCGGGCGAGCGAAGGAGGGCTGAAACGATGTCGTTGCCGTCCCGGGTGTTCGCCGCCCCCACCACGCACGAGATGACGGACCTGGTGAGCGGCCTGCGGTCCGACCCGGCACCTCCCGGGGAACAGGACCTGCCCGCCCCGCCGCCGGAACCGACGGCCGCGTGGCCGACACCCTCGGTGGAGCGGGCGACGGCGTGGCTCCCCGGCGGTCCGACCGGCCTCGGCACATCGGCGGCCAGGGCGCTCCTCCCACCGGGAGCGGGCCACAGCCGGCCCACGCCGCCCCCCGGGGGGCGGCCTCGCGCCGGTGACCCGATCCCGGGCCTGTACTGCCCACCCGCCGTACCGGCCGACCCGGCCAAGATCGCCGAGGTGGACCGGCGACTCGAAGCCTGGGCCCGAGAGCTCGACCTGTTCCCCCCCGAATGGGCGGGCGACTTCGCCGGATTCCAGGTCGGCCGCGCGGTCGTCCTCCAGCACCCGGCGGCAGCCGACCTGGAGCGCCTCGTCGTCGCGGGCAAACTGCTGGTCGCGGAGAACGTCGTCGACGACTGCTACTGCGAGGACTACGGCGGATCCCCCATCGGTCTGGGCAGTCGGCTCGTCATCGCGCAGAGTGCCCTGGACCCCGTGCACACCGCGGACGGCTATCAGCAGCAATGGCACGAGGGGCTGGACGCCGACGCCCCACTGCGCTCCTACGCCGGTGCGGTCCGTGCCTTCCGGGACATCGCCACTCCCAGCCAGGTCACCCGGTTCATCCACGACGCCGCACGCCTGCACCTGGGGTACCTCGGCGAGGCAGCCTGGGCCCAGACCCGCACCACCCCACCGGTGTGGCAGTACCTGGTGATGCGGCAGTTCAACAACTTCCGCCCCTGCCTGTCCATCGTGGACGCCGTGGACGGCTACGAACTGCCCGAGCCGTTCTACTCCCGGCCCGAGGTCCAGCGCGTCACCGCGCTGGCCTGCAACGCCACCACGCTCGTCAACGACCTGTACTCCTTCACCAAGGAGATGGCCATCGACGAGTACCACCTGAACCTTCCCACGGTGATCGCCGCCGAGGAGGGGCGCGGCCTCAAGGACGCATACCTGAAGGCCATCGACATCCACAACGAGATCATGCACGCCTTCGAGGACGAATCCCTCGTCCTGGCCGCCGAGAACCCGGTCGTGGCCCGCTACACCACCGGGCTCGCCGCATGGGTCGCCGGCAACCACGAATGGCACCACACCAACACGTACCGCTACTCCCTGCCCAACTACTGGTGAGAGAAGACACCGCATGACCACCACAGCGCACCGCGCCGACGCGGCAGCAGCCCCGGCCATCAGCCACTACCAGGAGTCCGTGGCCGACTACTGGAACCGCGAGGAGAACCCCGTCAACCTTCGGCTGGGCGAGGTCGACGGCTTCTACCACCACCACTACGGCGTCGGCGATGTCGACTGGTCGGTCCTGCAAGGGCCCCAGCACACCCGCGACGAGCGCATCATCACCGAACTGCACCGCCTGGAGAGCGCGCAGGCCGATCTCCTCGCCGACCACCTCGGTGCCATCACCTCCGACGACCGGCTCCTGGACTCCGGCTGCGGCCGGGGCGGTGGCAGCCTGGTTGCCCACAAGCGGTTCAACTGCCACGTCGACGGGATCTCCATCTCCGAGACCCAGGTGGCCTTCGCCACCGCGCAGGCCGAGAAGCACGGCGTGCACGACAGGGTGCGGTTCCACCTCAAGAACATGCTCGACACCGGATTCGGCACCGGCTCGTTCCGCGCCATCTGGAACAACGAGTCCACGATGTACGTCGACCTGTCGACGCTGTTCGCCGAATACGCCCGGCTCCTCACACGCGGCGGACGATACGTCACCATCACCGGCTGCTACAACGACACGTATGGGCTGCCGTCCCGCGAGGTCTCGACGATCAATGCCCACTACATCTGCGACATCCATCCCCGCTCCGCCTACTTCAGGGAGATGGCGAACAACCGGCTCGTGCCGATCAGCGTGGTGGACCTCACCGCGGCGACCATCCCTTACTGGGAGCTGCGCGCCCAGTCCTCCCTGGCCACCGGCATCGAGGACACCTTCCTGACCGCGTACAAGAACGGCAGCTTCCAGTACCTGCTGATCGCCGCCGACCGGATCTGACCCATCGATCGCGTGCGGGACGCACCTCGGACACCCGGGCATGCGTCCCGCAGCGCGCCCGCACCGACAGACCCCACAGGAGAGTGCGTTTCCCATGGATCCCGAACCGGAACAGTGGGTCCCGGACCTGCTCGCCAAAAGGAAGCACCACAACACTGCCGGTTGCTTCTTCGGTACGGCCTCCGGCGGGGAAGACGCGCACGACCAACTCCCGGACGCACCCGAGCCGGTCGACGGACCTCTCGACAGCGCCGCCTGCGAACGGTCTCGTCCCCGCCTCGGCCGGCCGACCGGCGAAACACCCCGCGGCTGACATCCGGCACAGGGAGCGGCCGAGCACCGGGTCGGAGCGGGTGGGGCGTTGGCGGAAGGTGTCGCCGACGGTGCCCGCCCGTGGTGTCCGACTGCGGCGTCAGCGTCCGTTCGACGATGTCCGACGCAGGTTCTCGACCAACTCCAGCAGGGTGGTGTGTGTCGGCCGGTCGGCCGCCACGAGCAGCCCGCCCGCACCGGTGTGCAACGGCTGGCCGTAGATGCCGGTCACCACACAGCCGGCGGCTTCGCACAGGGCGATCCCGGCCGCGAAGTGCACGCTGTCGCGCAGGTCGCCGTCGGTGACGTAGGCGGCCCTCCGTCCGGCGGCCACCCACGCCACCGCCAGCGTGGTGGACACGACGCGCGGCCGGAAGTTCTCGGCGAACCCGGGAGCGGTGAAGAGGTCGGCCGCCCGGAACTCCGGAGCGTTGGGGAACGGCGGGTCGAGGTTCACGTCCACCAGCCGGGAAACGGGCGACGGCACCAACTCCTCGTCCACGTCACCGTTCCGGAGCCGTGAGCGTTCGCCGTCGGTCCAGAGGACCTCGCCGCCGAACGGGTCGGCGGTCGCGGCGGCGACAGTCCTCGACCCCACCCGCAGCGCCACGTTCACCCCGACCAGCATGGTGCGCACGGCGTAGTTCAGGGTGCCGCACAACGGATCGACGAGCCACCTGCGCTCCGCGTCCCGCGCACCGATGTGTCCGCTCTCCTCGCCCGTCATGGCGTCGTCGGGGCGAGCGGCGCGCAGCACGTCGAGGATGGCCCGCTCGGCCGCGAGGTCCGCGGCCGTCGCGAAGTCACCGGCGGACTTCTCGAACCGTGCCAGGGAAGCCCCGTACATCTCGCGGACGACGGCGGCTCCGGCCCGTGCCGCGGTCACGGCCAGCTGAGCATCGGTCTGTGGCGTCGTCGTCTGCATCCGTGCAGCGTAGTCGGGCAGGTCTGGTGCCGGGGGGCAGGGGCCGGATCAACTCGGCTCATGAGCATGCAGGTTGGTTGCGTCGACGGTCCGGCGCTGCGCGCGCACGCCACGCTCGCCGAGCCGGCCGGGACACTCGGCGCCCGGCCGGAAAACGCACGGGACGTCGACGAGGGCGTGTCGGTGGCGGAGGAACCGCACGACGAGGTGTTCGGCCGGACCTTCGTCGTCACCGATCCCGACGGCAACCTCATCCGGGTCTCCCCTGTGGACTGATCGGGCGCTCCGGAACCCGGCAACGCACCCGCGACCGGCCCCTCGCCTGCGGAAACCCGGTTTCGGTGTGGTGGGCGGCGATATTACCGTGGCGCGGTGACAACTCAGGTGATCGTGTTGAACGGCGGATCCAGTTCCGGCAAGTCCGGAATCGCCAGGTGTCTGCAGGCGGTTCTGCCGGGCCCGTGGCTCACTCTCGGCGTCGATACGCTGATCGAGGCGATGCCCGCGGCCATGCAGATGTCAGAGGCGGGCATCGGCCTCGCCGCGGACGGCGAGGTGAGTGTGGGGCCGGAGTTCCGGGCGTTGGAAGCCGCCTGGATGGCGGGGGTCGCGACGATGGCCCGTACCGGTGCCGGGGTCGTCGTCGACGATGTCTTCCTCGGCGGACCGGAATCCCAGCGGAGATGGCGGAAGGCGCTCGACGGGCTGGACGTGCTGTGGGTCGGGGTCAGGTGCGAGAGCGAGGTCGCCGTCGGCCGGGAGATCGCCCGGGGCGACCGGATCGCGGGGATGGCGGAGTCGCAGGCGGAGTCCGTCCATCGGGGCGTGTGCTACGACCTGGAGGTGGACACCACACGCACCGAGTCCCTGGAGTGCGCGCGAACCATCGCCGCCCGGGTCGGGTGAACCGACCGGCGGAGCCGACCGCCCGCTCCCCTCAGGGCCCGAGGTCTCGGCCGGGAGCACGAGCACCGTGCGCTCGTGCTCCCCGTGCCGTACGGGCCGGGTCGCGCGCTGCCCCGTGCGGACGCTCAGGTCGCCGAGGCGCCCGCCGCCACCCGTGAGGTGAGGCGCACGGGCAGGCTGCGGTGGCCGTTCATGATGAAGGTGGGCAGCGGTTGGAGGTCGGCCCGGTCGACGGCCAGCGCGAGGTCCGGGAAGCGCTCGAAGAGGCGGGAGAGGCCCGTCGTGGCGACGAGTCGCGCGATGCCCGCGCCCATGCAGTAGTGCGGGCCGAGGCCGAAGGTCAGGTGCTCCTTGTTCGCGCGGGTGAGGTCGAAGGTGTCCGGGGAGTCCGGGTGCAGGCCCGGGTCGCGGCCCACCGCGCTGTAGTTGACGAGAATCGGGTCGCCCTTCGGGATCGTCACACCGCCCAGTTCGATGTCCTCGGCCGCGTACCGCAGCGGCAGGTGCACCAGCGGCGATTCGACCCGCAGGGTCTCGTCGATGACGTCGTCCCAGGTGGCGCGGCCGGAGCGGACAAGTTCCAGCTGGTGCGGGTTGCTCAGCAGGGCGGTGATGGCGTTGTCGAAGAAGTTGATCGTGGTCTCGGAGCCCGCACCCAGGATCGCGAAGATGGTGTCGGTCAGCTCGTCCTCCGACAACCGCGAACCGTCCTCGTCGCGGGCCGCCACCAGGTCGCTGGTGATGTCCTCGCCCGGCTCCCGCCGCTTGTCGGCGATCAGCTCGGCCATCGCCCCGCGCCAGCCGGCCAGGACCGCCTGTGCCTGCTCCGGGGTGGCTGTGGTGTCCACCATCGCGTCGATGACCTTCGCGGTCTTCGCGCGGGCCTCCTCCGGCATGCCGATCAGGTCGGCGACCAGACGGGCCGGCAGCGGGTAGGCGAAACGCTCGCGCAGGTCGACGACCTCGCCCGGCTCCACCGCCGCCAGGGCGTCGAGCAACTGCTCGGTGAGTTCCTCGACCCGCGGGCGGAACGCCTCGGTGCGGCGCGGGGTGAACGCGTTGCCGACCAGCTTGCGCAGCCGGACGTGGTTCTTGCCGTAGGCGGTGACCATGTTGTCCATGGCGACCCAGCTGATCAGCTCCCAGTCCGGGGGGATCTCGCCGTTGACGAAGGCCGGCCAGTGGTTGCGGGCGCTCTTGGTGACCCTCGGATCGGTCAGCACCTTCCTGATCTCGTCGTGACCGTTGAGGGACCAGGCGACGATGCCCCCGGGCAGTTCCACCCGGGCGGCGGGGCCCTGCGCGCGCAGGGTGGCGGCCTCGCCGTGGATGTCGCGTCCGGTGGTGTCGAGGGCGAACGGGCAGCGTTGCTCCATGGAGGTATCCGTCTTCTCTTCAAAGGGGAGGGCGGGGCTTTCGGAGGGGCGGGGCGGTGCGCGAGGTACGGGGCGGGGTGGGGCGGTGGTCAGGGCGCGGCGAAGTGGGCCCGGGCCAGTTCGCGGTTGGCGAGCATCGAGAGGAACACGCCGTTCCCGGCGTGGCTGTGCAGCATCGACAGATCGCGCCACACCCGTTCGATGCGGTGGCCGCTGCGTACGGAGCTGGAGCCCGCGGTCGGGAAGAGCTGCCCCTCGACCGCCCGCCAGCACAGGCGCACGGCCTCGCGGCTGATGGTGGCGAGCCGCAGTTCCTCCTCGCGGGTGAAGGCGGCGGCCTCCTTCAGGCACAGCTCCTGCCACTGGCGCACCGCGTCGCGCATGGCCGCCTCGGCGGTCGCGATCAGGCCGGTGGCCTCGCCGTAGCGGAACTGGTAGTCGGGGTCCTCGGTGCGCGACACGATGGGGAAGAACGAGGTGGTCCGGGTGCGCATCAGCTCCTCGTACGCGTCCAGCGCGCCCCTGGCCATGCCGGTGGCGAGCGCGCCGAGTTCGAGCAGCATGAAGCTGAGCGGGCCGCCGCCGTACTCGGCCCCGTGCAGGCGCCGCCCCGGTGTGTCGTCGGTGAGGGCGATCTGGCTGAGGTGGCCGCCCAGTGTGCGGTGGCCGGGCACCCGGGCGTTGTCGATGCGCAGGCTGTGCGAGCCGCTGCCCCTGAGACCGAGCTGGTCGCCCCAGTCGTCGAGGCGCTCGAACTGGTCGCGGGAGACGACGAACAGCATCGGCGCGGGGGGCAGGCCCTCGCCCTGCGGCACCAGTGTGTGGCCGATGAAGTGCGTGGCGTAGGGGGCACCGGAGCAGTAGTTCCAGGTGCCGTCGAGGATCCAGCCGCCCTCGCCGTCCGGCTCGGCGCTGCCCGCCGGAGCGACGGTCGCCGGGCAGATGAACTCCCCGGCGGCGAACAGCTCGTCCTGGGCACGCTCGTCGAACAGGGTGCCCGCGACCAGTGCGTGCGCGGCGCCGAACAGGTACATCCAGCCGGTCGACGGGCAGCCCCGGGCCAGGGCGCCGGCCACCCGCAGGAAGGTGTCCGGCCCGAACTCGTAGCCGCCGTGGCGGCGCGGTACGAGGATGCGGTAGAAGCCGGCCCGGGAGAACGCCTCGTGCGTGTCCCGGGCGTAGAAGCCGCGCTGCTCGGTCTCGGCCTGTCGCTCGACGAGGGTCGCGGCCAGCGCCTCGGCACGGGCCACGACCTCGTCCGGCGTGAGGCCGGGTTCCGGGGGTGCAGTGCCGGTGGCGGGGGTGTCGGCCAGGGTGGTGGTCATCGTGGATCGTTCCCCTTTCTCGCGGGTGGTTCGACGTGCCGGGGGCCGGGGCCCGCGGCACGTCCGGGACGAGGGAGCGGCAGCGCGCTCAGAGATCGGCGAGCGCGGTGCCGGGTGCCTCGGCGAGGCGGCGCAGCAGGGTGCGGAACTCGTCGACGAGACCGACGGCGGTCGCCTCGTCGAACCGGTTGCGGTCGAACTTGAGGCTTCCGGCGAGCTCGCCGCCCGGCAGCACGTCCATCGCCCACAGCCCGCCGTCCGGAATGGCCGAACTGACCTCCTGGGAACGGACCCTGCGGCGGATCTCGGTGAATCGCGCGCCCGCCACGGTGCGGTCGTCCAGCGGGAACGGCGACTGCAGGACCTCGAACGCGACGACGGCGAGGAACCCGTCCGCGAACGGTGCCAGCAGCGCCGGGCTGTCCTCGGCGATCCGCGCGAACGGGATTTCGTGCTCGTACGCCCCCAGGCACGCGGCACGCGCCCGGTCGAGGACATCGGCGAGCGTGGCGCACTGTGTGGTGTCGATCCGGATCGGCACGAAGTTGAAGAACGGTCCCACGGAGTCCATGAAGCGCTCCTCGGAGCGGCCCGAGGAGAACGTCGGGAAGACCACGTCCGTGACGCCGGTGCGACGGCGCAGCAGCACGCTGTACGCGGCGGACAGCACCATGAACGGGGTGCTGCGGGTGGCCTTCGCGAAGTCGACGACGCCGCGCGACAGCTCCGCGTCGAACACGAACCGGTGCACGCCGTAGGCGCTGGGCACCTCCTCCCGCGGCCGGTCGGTGGTGACACCGGTGATCTGCGCACCGGCCAGCCGGTCGCGCCAGTACGCGCGCTCGCGGTCCGTGCGCGCTCCGTCGGCCTGCTCCAGCTGCCGGCGGGCGAACTCCTGGTACTGGGGCGCCGGGGACGTCACCGGCTGCCCGTCCCCGGCCCGGACCTGGTACGCGTCGGCCAGGTCCCGCATGATCACCTGGAGCGACCAGGCGTCGGTGGCCGTGTGGTGGGTGACCAGCACCAGCACGCCGTCGTTCGCGTCGAACCGTCCCAACACGGCCCGGACGTGCGGGAGCCGGGTGACGGAGAACGGGGTGGCGTCCAGGTCGTTGAGGAACGCCTCGGCGCGTTCCTCGCGCGTACCGCCGTCGTCCGGCACGTCCACCACCCGCAGCTCGGCAGGTGCCGGGGGATGCACCACCTGGTGGCCGCCGTCCGCGTCGGCGAGCACCGACGTGCGCAGGATCTCGTGCCGCGCCACGACGTCGTCGAGAGCGGCCCGCAGGGTGTCCGCGTCCACGGTGCCGGTGACCCGCCAGCCGCAGACGAGGATGTGCCGGTGGCCGAACGCGCCGTCCGTGGCGCCCTTGTCGAAGCCGCGCAGGAATTCCTGGTTGTAGGAGAGCGGGATGCGACCGCCCGGCTCGTTCGACTCCGGCCGCACATCAGTGATGGTCACGGCAGACCAGTCCTTTCTCATTCGGTGACCGGTCCGGCATGCCGACCGGGGATGGTGCCGCGCCCGGCCGGGCACGGCGGAGGGACGGAGGGACGTAGGGGCGGATGGGCCGTACGGTTCAGCGGGTGGCGGTCATCGCCAACTCATCGATACGGACGCCGAGTTCGTTGACCGTGGGGTGGTTGAACACCTCGCCGACCGAGATCTCCACGCCGAACTCCGCCTCGACCCGGGAGACCAGGCGCATCGCCTGGAGGGACTGCCCGCCCAGGTCGAAGAAGTTGTCGTCGACGCCGATCGACGGCACGCCCAGGACCCCGGCGAAGACCCGGCACAGGCGCCGGAGCCGCTCACCGCCCGCCTCGTCGCCCGTCGGGCCGTCCCCGGCGGAGGGTCCGGCCGGGGTGGGCTCGGGGAGCGCGGAACGGTCGAGCTTGCCGTTGGGGGTCAGCGGCAGTTCGGGCAGCTCCACGAGGACGTCCGGGACCATGTACTCGGGCAGGATCTCGCCCAGTGCGGCGCGCAGGGCGCGCACGTCGCAGCCGGGGGTGCGCGCGACGACGTACCCGGTCAGCCGTTTGTCCCCGGGGCGGGGTTCACGGACGACGGCCGCGGCGTGCGCCACCTCGGGCAGCGCGGCGAGCGCGTGCTCCACCGCGGCCGGTTCCACCCGGTAGCCCCGGATCTTGACCTGGTCCCCGGACCGCCCGGCGAATTCGAGGAGCCCTGCCGCGTTGCGCCGCATGAGGTCGCCGGTGCGGTACAGGCGGTCGTGCGGGCCGCCCGCGGGGTCGGCGACGAAGCGTTCCGCGGTCAGATCCGGACGCCGGTGGTAGCCGGCCGCCAGCCGGTCGCCGCCGATGCAGAGTTCGCCCACCTCGCCGTCGGCAACCGGCACGAGCCGTTCGTCGAGCAGGCGGGCGTCGACACCGTCGAGGGGCAGGCCGACGGGGACGCCCTGGGCCAGATCATCGGCGCGGGTCAGGGCCGCCTGGGCGGCGAACGAGGAGACCTCCGTCGCCCCGTACATGGCACGTACCACCAGCCCCGGGCAGGCGTCGAGCACTCGCAGGACCGCGGTCGGGGCGATCACATCGCCGCCGGTGAGCACCTCGGACAGGGAGGCGAAGCTCTCCGGGGCCTCCTCCGCGAAGACCCGGAACAGGCCCGCCGTCAGATGGACCGCAGTGATCCTCTCCCGGACGAACAGGTCGCGCAGTGTGCGCAGGTCGAGATCGCCGGGCGGGGCGACGACCAGCCGCCCGCCGCGCAGCAGCGGCACCCACAGCTCGTACGTCGAGACCCCGAAGGCGTACGGCGCCACGGACAGGACGCACCGGTGCCCCCCGCCGTCCCAGCAGGAGTCGGCGGCGAGTCCCAGCACGCCGCGGTGCGTGACCGCGACGCCCTTGGGTTCCCCGGTGGAGCCCGAGGTGTGGATGACGTGGACGATCGCGTCACCCTCCACGACCACCCCCGGATCGCCGTCCGGCAGCGAGCCGAGCGCCTCGTCGCGGGCCGGGTCCAGTGTCCTCGTCCCCAACGCCTCGGCCCGCTCGCGCATCACGGCATCCGTGAGCACCAGGGGGCCGCCCGCGTTCCGAACGATCAGGCGCATCTGCTCCGCCGGGTACGCGGCGTGCAGCGGCAGGTAGCAGGCGCCCGCCTTGACGACGGCGAGGATCGACACGACGACGTCCGCCGAGCGTTCCATCAGGACCGCGACGGGTTCCTGCGGACGCACGCCCAGGTCGAGCAGCCGGTGCGCCAGCCGGTTGGCCCGCGCGTCGAGCTGCCGGTAGGTGAGCGACGTCCCGCCCGACGACAGCGCGACGGCGTCGGGCGTGCGGCGCGCCTGTTCGGCGAAGCGCTGCTGCACCGAGGTGGCGACCTCGGAATTCGTGGAGACCATCGCGTCCGTCCAATCCGCTCGGCCGTGGCCGCGTGCGCGGGCGAGAGCCCGGGCGCGGCGCACCCTTGGGTCTGGCGTCACGTTCACAGAGGCCGGACGGGCGTCGCATCTCCTGGATTGCCGTGCGGGGAGGCGGGCCGCCGTGACCTGGGCCTCGGGCGCGGGGGTCCGGGACGCCCACTTCCAGATCGGGAAGTCGGGGACGCGGTCGTCGCGCTCCGACGCGGTCGCGGAAGCCGCCTGACGCCGCTCGCCGATCCGCCCCTGTCGCCCCCCGGGGCGTCAGATGTTCCGGTGGTAGCGGCAGTACGGGTCGTCGCATGAGGCGGGGACTTCCCACCGGGGGCCGATCCGGTGCAGCAGCCCCCGCTCCGGGGGCTGTGCGGGCAGGGAGCAGATGACGTCGGTCGGCGTGTACACCGGCCGGGCGTCCTCCTCAAGGTGTTCGGGGTCGGTGAAGCAGAACTCGATCCGGCGGTCCCACGGAGGCGTGATACGGGGGTTCGGCAGACCGTTGCCGCCGGGGGCGAGGCGCCACTGGGTGCCGAAGGCCCGGTTGTGGACCTCGCCGAGGTACCAGGCGGCCACCGTGATGTCTGCCTCGCCGGCCTTCTCGCGTGCCCGCGCCGGGCTCGCGTACACGGCGCGGACCATCGCCTCCAGCCGGGCCAGGGAATCGACGGTGAAGTCCCACGGTCCCCACCCTTCCCGATGCCGCTTCCACGTCCCGAACGCCTGCTCCTGGGCGTGCAGCCACGCCGTCAGGGCCGGGTTGTGGGCCGCTTCCTCCTCGGCCCGCTCCTCCTCGCGCAGGTACGCGGTGTACTCCTCGGGGCCCATGTCGCGGGGATCTGTCCATGTCATGGGGCGCGAGCCTAGCCCCCGCCCCGCGCGACGGCCGCGCGGCCGGGTGTGTGCGGGGTGTGACGATCCGGTGGAACAGGGGAGTTGACGGGCACGCCGCGCCAAATACCTTATGTGTAGGGCGACTTGAGATCCTAGTGTGGGCTTTTGCTCGCACGGCACCGATCGACCACGGGGGCCCGTGGTGTCGCGCGGAGCGATGTGCTGATCCGGGCCCTCCGGGGGGTTTCGCGTGACCGAAGCGATCCGTTCCCACCGGCGAAGCTGGTGGGCAAGAACCGCAATAGCCATGGCCTGTGCCGGGGCGTTGTCCCTGACCGGTCTGCCGTCGCTGACGGCCGCGAACGCGGCGCCGAAGGGCCTCAAGCCCGGTAAACGCTGCGACGAGATGTTCAGCGACCTCTACGACTTCACCGACGTCGTGGAAGGCGCCATGCCCGACGACGGCTTCGAACGCAAGGAGTCCGACTGGGACAAGTTCGACTATGTCAACGGGCAGAAGCAGTGGGACGGCCTGAGGGAACCCACCCAGGCCGAGCTGGACGAGATCACCGACGACCCCGGCGACTACAAGAAGGGCGACAAGCGCCGCGTCTGGGCCTACTGGAAGCGGGCCAAGGAAACCAGCCGGTGGAAGGGCGCGTCCTTCACCGACTACCGGGACGACTTCTACATTCCCCAGGGCGGTCACGACCCGCGCGGCCGTGCCTACATGGCAAAGATCGTCCACGACCGCGGTCTCGTCGGGCCGGACTGGATCTGCGAGAAGGAGATCGAGGTCTACGACCCCGACACCAAGAAGACCTATGTGCGGCGCCTGGACGCGTACAACACGCGCACCGGTGAGGTCGTCGAGGGCAAGTCGAACGACAAGCCCGACCGCACGCAGCGTCCCAAGGACGTCGCCATGCTCAAGGACCCCGCCCACAAGGGCAAGAGCCTGACCTACGCCTACGGTCAGGAGCCCAAGGGCGGCGCCAGGAACCATGACGCGGAGCTGCGGAAGATCGCCCCGGACCGGGTGAAGAAGGTCTACTACCGGTCCGACCCCGTCGAGAAGGCACCCAAGGGCACCCAGAACGCGCCCACTCGCCGCGCCGACCCCTACATGAACGCCAAGCCCGGCACCTCCACCGGCTCGCGCGGCGGCGGCAACGACCTCATCAACAAGTCCGCGCCCACCCCCGAGGACATGAAGAAGCGGCTGGAGCGGATCGGGAAGATCCCCAGCATGGACCGGGGCATGAAGGGGCCGGGCGGCGTCGACTTCACCACGATGGACCTCCAGTACGTCGGAAAGCCCGTCAAGGGCCGGGGCCTGGACTACTCGTTCGCCGCGAACGAAGCCTCCGAGGGCCAGGAGATGGGCTGGGGCGGCAAGGCCCGCGCCCAGTTGATCTCGGATTCGTTCTTCACCTGGCTGGCCCTCACCCCGGACAAGTTCTGGGTCAATCTGAACCCGGACGAGCCCGGCAGGGTCACGGACACCAAACTCGGCAGGACCGACGCCGGCCGTGTCCTGCTGGAGGCCGACCTGGAGATGAAGCACGACTTCGCCGAAGCCGTGAACCCCGACAAGCACGCCGGGGCCAAGCGGTACTGGGACACCGCACCGCGCCGCAACGGGATCCCGTGCTTCCCCGGCGTGCGCATGTGGATCAGCCCCGAGACGGCGAAGGTCCGCGAGCAGGACGGCGGCATCTACATCCTGGACGCACCCCTCAAGGTGGACGTCCAGTGGCTCGACGTCGACTACACGGTGCCCGGCAGCACCGAGTGCAAGGACCTGTCCGACGCCGAGAAGAAGGCCATCGAGCGGAGCATCGGCACCAACGTCATGCCCGTCGTCGAAGAGCGCATCAACAAGGACCGGGACTACGCCGATCTGCGCGCCGTCTACACCGCCCGCGTCGCCGCCGAATACATCCGCCGGCAGGACGCCGAGAAGCCCACCGACTACCACGACATCATCAACAGTGATGACGCCTCCGCATGGCCGCTGCGCGCACCGAACCAGGACTGGACCCGCGAAGGCGTCTGGAACCGGTACATGAAGAGCATCCGCGAAGGCATCGAGTGGTTCGAGCTCCGCTACGGCGGCAAGGTCTACAACCAGGGCGTGGGCGGCGTCGACTTCTCCAAGCAGCCGAAGCGGAACGTCTCCAAGGCCGAGTTCCGCCTCGAACACCCCCACCGGCCCCGCCAGACCCGGACCTCGGTCCAGACCGTCACCAACGACAGCGGCACCGATGACCTGCTCCTCCTCGGCGGCAACAGTGCGGGCGGCAACGACGAAGGCGGCACCGAGCCCACCCCGACGCCGACCCCGACGGACACCGGCAAGCCGACGGACCCCCCGTCGTCACCGGCCCCGGACCCCACCACCCCCGGCCCCGGTGACACCGGCAAGCCGATCCCGCCGGCCAACGAGCCGGACCCGGACGGCGGCCTCGCCGACACCGGTTCCGACACCCCCGTCGGCCTCATCGCAGGCGTCGCCGCCGCCCTCGCGGCCGCCGGTGGCGCCCTGATGTGGTGGATGCGCCGCCGCAGGGCCGCCCAGGAGTAGCCCGACCGCACCGGCGAGACGACCGGAAGGGCCCCGTCCGAGGACGGGGCCCTTCACGCGTCATCCTGCCCGCCGCCGTCCTCGGCGCGATCCGTCGGGCACCGGCCATCGACGACCCCGGCCGATCACCGCCCGTGGCCGCGGCGGGGCGGGGATCGCCCGCCGGGCGGCTCAGTCGATCCGTAGTCCCTTCAGGAACCACGCCTCCGCGGCCCGGACGCGGGTCTCGCACTGCGCGCGGTCGGCGCCCGCGATGACGAAGGCGGCGAGGAAGTCGCCCGAGTGGCATGCCTCGCCGATCTCGTCGCCGATTCCGGCGAAGCAGTGGTACTTCACGACCCCGTCGGGCAGGGTCTTTGGGTCCGGCAGGGCGCGCAGCCGGCCCGGGCGGCGGGTGAACAGCAACTGGCTCGCGAGCCGGTCGGGTTCGCGGCGGTGTGTGGGTCCCACCGGCAGTCCGAGCTGGCGGCGCACCGGGTACTCGGCCGGGTCGAAGCCGAACATCGCCCGCTGGACGTCGCGGACCCCGGCGCCGCCCGCCCGGCAGGCGGCCTCGCAGAGCACCAGATCGCCGTCCGGCGTGACGAAGACCTCGATGTGGAAGGCGAAGTCGGTGCCCCCGCCGAACGCGTCGAGAAGCCGTTCCGCGAACGCCTTCAGCCGGTGCGCCAGGGGGTCGGACGCGTCCAGGGCGATGTCGACGCGGCCCTTGCGGTCCGTGTAGTCGGCCAGGACGTACTGGTACATGGACGGCCACAGGGTGGTGATGCCGCCGTCGAGGACCGTCCCGTCGACGTGGCACATCCTGCCCTCGACGTACGCCTCCGCGAGCCAGGCGGGCTCCCCGGCGTCGTCGGTCGGCTCGGCCCCCTCGCACCAGTGCGCGTACTCCTGCTCGGTGCGCAGGATGCGCAGCCCGATCGAGCCGGCGCCGCGGCGCGGCTTGACCACCACGGGGAGCCCGTGTTCGGCGACGAAGGCGTCGAGGTCGTCCGTGCTGCCGAGCAGTGCGTGCGGGGCGACCGCGATCCCGGCGGCCGTCGCGGTCCGCTTCATCACCCACTTGTCGCGGTAGGGCACGGCGGACTCCGGCTGCTGGCCGGGCAGGCCGAAGCGGCGGCGCAGCAGTGCGGCGCGCTCGATGTCGTTCTCCTGGCAGGCGACGATGTCGCTCACCCCGTACCGCTCGACGAGTTCGGCGGCGCGTCGTGCGACGTGCGCGCCGTGGTCGTAGTCGTCGAGCGCCTCGGCGTGGACGTAGGGTGCGTGGGTGGGCAACTCCTCTTCGTTCAGCTTGAGTTGTTCGGCGGAGGCGAGGAGGACGAGGTCCGTGTCGAGCCCGTCGAGCCACTTCTCGTACGGATTGGCCCGCAGGGAGCCGCGGTGCAGAACGAGCGTGGTCATGCCGATTCCCCTTCGTTCCAGATGCTGACGTAGCGCTCGCCCGTGTCGGGCAGCAGGGTGACGACGGTGCGGCCCGCCAGTTCGGGGCGGCGGGCCACCAGCGTCGCGCCGTACACCGCGGCGCCCGAGGACAGTCCGGCGAAGATGCCCTGGTGCCGGGTGAGGCGGCGGGCGGTCTCCAGGGCCGCCTCGTCCGGGCAGGTGACGACCTCGTCGATCAGGGACACGTCGGTGGTGGGGGAGACGAAGCCGCCGTTGAGGCCGGGGATGCGGTGCCGGCCGCCGAACCCCTGCGACAGGACGGGCGAGTTCTCCGGTTCGACGGCGACCACGGTCAGGTCCGGGTTGTGTTCCTTGAGGCGGCGGCCCGCACCCGTCAGGGTGCCCCCGGTGCCGACGCCGCAGACCAGGACATCGACCCGGCCGCCGGTGTCGGCCCAGATCTCCGGGCCGGTCGTCTCGTAGTGGGCGCGCACGTTGTCGGCGTTCTCGTGCTGGCGGCTGTACCAGGAACCGGGTGTGGACCGTTCGATCCGTTCGGCCTCGGCGATGGCGGCGGCGAGCCCGTCCGCGCTGGGCGTCTGCACGATCACGGCACCCAGGGCGCGCAGCAGGCCCACCCGTTCCGGGGTGGCGCTGTCGGGGAGCACCACGATGCACCGGTGGCCGCGGGTTGCTGCCATCGCGGCGAGGGCGATGCCGGTGTTGCCGGAGGTGGCCTCGATGACGGTGCCGCCCGGCGGGAGGTCACCGCGCTCCTCGGCCCCCCGCAGCATGTACAGGGCGGCCCGGTCCTTGCTGGACGCGTACGGGTTGTGCGACTCCAGCTTCGCCAGGACGTCCACGGAGGCGTCGACACCGGGCAGGGCGAGCCGGACGAGCGGGGTGTTCCCGATGAGTTCGTGCAGGTCGTTCGCGATGCGGCGGTGCGGGGCGAGTGTGGTCATGGCGGGCCTTCTGTGCGGGGCGGATGGGGCTGCCGGAAGGGGTCACCAGGAGCCGGCCGACGCGAGCAGGCGCACGGGATCCGGCGCGTTCTCGTCGTGGGGCTCGCGGATGACCGACGGCGGGGCGTGGACGCGCGCCCCCGGGCGCACGTCGCGGGTCACGGTGGCCATGGCGCCGATCAGGGCGTCGTCGCCGATGGTGACCGCGCCCAGGACGGTCGCGTTGGCACCCAGGACGACGCGGTCGCCGACCACCGGGTGGCGGCGGGCGCCCGGCGGGCGGCCGTTGTCCCTCCACCAGCCGACGGCACCCAGCGTCACCTGGTGGAAGAGTGTGACGTCGTCGCCGATGCGGGCGGTCTCGCCGATGACGACGCCGGAGCCGTGGTCGATGAAGACCCGCCTGCCGATGACGGCGCCCGGGTGGATCTCCACACCGGTGCGGCGGCGGGCGCGGCGGGCGACGGCGCGTGCGGTCAGGCGGTGGCCGCGCCGGTGCAGCCGGTGCGCGATCCGGTGTGCCCACAGGGCGGGGAGCGCGGGGTGCCACAGGCCCTCGAACCGGGTGCGGACCGAGGGGTCCCGTTCGACGACGACGTCCAGATCCTCGCGCAGGGTGCGCAGCAGACCGTGCGGTTCGGGCATGTCCATCGACTCCTGGGAACGGTCGGGTACGGGCCGTCAGAGCCTGTCGGGTGGCCATCGATCGGAAAGCGGACGCGGCATGGTGCGTGCGATTCCAAGGCGCCGGGAGGGCCCAGTAGCGGAGCTACTCGGTCATGTCGGCAACGCCGGAAGCGTGCGTGCCAGGACGTGGCCGCCCGGTCAGAGGTCACCCGACAGGCTCTCAGGCCGCGACGGGCCGCGGCGGTCCGGCGGGCCCCGGTGCCTCGGCGCCGTCCCGGGTCCGGGCCGGGTCGGGCACCCCGGGGGCGTCGTCCCGGGTCCCGGCGGCCCCGCTCACCTCGATCCGAATGGTCTGCCGGGTCAGGCGCTCGCACAGCTCGACCGCCGCGTCGGTGTCCTCGGCGCGCACCGCGACGAAGCCCGGCCGGTCCCAGTTGTCCCGCAGCGGGCGGATGGTGTCCCCGGGGCGCGCGTTCAGCTGGAGGGCCAGCACGTCCGGTCGGGCGCGGACATCGTCGACCCCCTCGACGGCGGTGACGGTGCCGGGGTCGCTCAGCACGAAACGGGTACAGGCCGCGCCCACCGGCCGCGGCGGTTCGGTCAGTGGCGCCACGTTGCCGAGCGGCCAGGCCGCCGCGCAGGCGGCCATGTTGATGCCGTAGGCGGCCTCCACCAGCTCGATGATCTGTCCGCCGCCGAGCCGGTTGTGGGACTCGATGACGATCGGGCCGCGCCCGCCGAGCCTGATCTCGGTGTGGCTGGGGCCGTCGGTGACCCCCATGACGGTGAGGAAGTCCGTCACCGCGTCGGCGATCAGCCGGTGGGTGTCCGGGGCGAGGCGGGCGGGCACGGCGTGGCCGAGCTCCGCGAAGTGGCGCTCGTCGACCAGTTTCTCGGTGACCGCCACGACCACGTGGCGCCCGGCGAAACCGAACGCCTCGACGCTGAACTCCGGCCCGTCGATGTACTCCTCCATGAGGAAGCCGTCGACCCGGAAGAGGGTCGAGCCGCGGTCGGTGCGCCGGCCGAGCAGTTCCCCGATCCGCCGCCACACCCGGTCGAGGTCGCCGGGGTTCTCTGCGCGGATCAGCCCGAAACCGGCCGTGGTGCCGGTCGGCTTGACGATGAACGGGTATCCGGCGCGGGCGCCGAACGCGTCCAGCGAAGCGCGGTCGGTGACCCGGGCGTGGTCGACGGTGGGGTGCCCGCGGTCGGCCAGGTGCGCGCGCATCAGTGCCTTGTCCCGCATGCGGCGGCTCACCTCGCCGCGCCGCCCGTCGCCGAATCCGAAGTGGTCGATGAGCCGGGCCGCCGGGGTGAGACCGCCCTCGGTCAGCGAGAGCACCACGTCGAAGCCGTACAGGGCGCGGGCCGTCTCGGCGAACGGCAGCACGATGTCGTAGTCCGTGTAGTCGATCATCAGCAGCACGTCGGCGGTCGCGGTCTGATACGGGGTGATCTTGTCGGGGTGCTGGAGGAACACCACGCGCACGCCCTGTTCCTTGACGTGGCGCAGATGCGCGTCGATGCCGCCCACGAGCAGCAGGGTCCGGGTGTCGCTCATCGGAGGCTTCCTTCGGGGGCGAGGGCGGGTGGGACATCGGCGGTCGTGTCGCGCACGGCGGTCCTGATCCCGTCACGGACGGCGGCGATGCGCGCGGCGGCCTGCTCGGGGGTGTCGCCGTCGACGACCACATATCCGTGCCGGGTGGCGGAGCTGACGGTCGGGGGCAGTTCGTCGCCCGTGGACCAGGGGAAGTGCAGGGAGTGGACGTGGGGGAGCACGGCGGCCTCCGACACCCCGGACACCGAGTCCAGGACGCCGGCCGGGAAGCCGAAGAAACCGATCGCCGCGGTGCGCCCGGGAACGGGCGCGGTCAGGGGCTCGCCCGCGAGGGCGCGGAAGACCCATGCCTCGATGTCGAAGCCCGAGGCGACGTCCACCAGCAGCGGGATGCGGTCCCCGCCCAGCCGGGCCTGCGACTCCACGACCCGGGGACCGTGCGGGGTGAGGATCACCTCGGTGTGGGCCGGACCGAACCGGTGGCCCGCCAGGTCGAGCACCGACACGGTGAGGTCGCGCAGGGCCGCGGCGTCGGCCTCGGGCAGCGGTGCCGGGAAGACGTGCCCGCTCTCCACGAAGTACGGGGCGCCGCCGGTCTCCTTCGCCGTGATCCCGATGACGTGGTGGACGCCGTCCGCGCTCAGCGTCTCCACGCTGTACTCCGGGCCCTCCAGGTATTCCTCGACGACGTAGGGCCCGCGGTGGCCGTCGCGTTCGACCCGTGCGCTCCACTCCAGGAGGTCGTCGGGCCGCCGGATCAGCGCGATGCCCCGGCTGCCGGCCAGCCGGGTGGGCTTCACCACGACGGGCAGCGTGAAGTCGTCCAGCACGTCGGCGGCCCGCGCCGCGTCGGCGACCTCGCGGGCCCGTACGACGGACAGCCCCGCCCCGTTGAGCAGACGGCGCAGCGCCGCCTTGTCGTTGAGACCGCGCACCGCCCGTGCCGGATTGGGGGCGAGCCCCAGCGCCTCGGCGGTCTCGGCCACCGGAACCATGGTGTCCTCGCTGCCCAGGTGCAGCACGAGGTCGATGCCGTGCCTGCGGGCCGTGTCGGCGATCAGCTCGCCGAGCGCGGCGCAGTCGCCGAAGTCGGCGAGGATCAGCTCCTCGGAGTGCTCCTCGACCTGGTCGAGGTAGGCGCGCTCGCGCAACGCCGGGTCCCACACGGACCAGACCCGGAACCCCGCCTGCACGGCCTTGCGGACCAGTTGGTGGTACGGCATCACCATGAGCAGTCTTCGGGGGGCGGATGCGGATGTCATGACGTGGTCCCTTCCGGGTCGTGGGCTCTGCGGCGAGTGGTGCTCATGCCGCGGTCACCGGCTCGGCGGCGGCCTTCTCCAGGGCCCGCCGTTCGTCGCGCACCCGCAGCAGGGAGCGGAAGACGAGGAGCGCGCCCACGCCCCACACGCCGTACAGCGCGCTCATGCCCAGGGGCGACAGGAAGGCGCCGACGGTGACGCAGGCCGACCCGATGAGCAGGCCGATCCGGGCGTTCAGCCCGTAGGCGGCCATGTACTTGGTGCGGGCGGCCGGGTCGACGAGATCGGCGAGGATGGCCTGCTTGACCGGGACGTTGGCCAGCTCGCCCAGGGTGAGTGCGACGGCGGCGGCGATCAGCAGCCAGCCGGTGTTGCTGACCGCCCAGACCATGTATCCGGCGGTGAACACCGCGATGCCCGCGTACAGCCGGGCCCGGTCCGACAGTTTGCCGAACATCTTGCCCGCGAACAGGGCGAGCCCCACCACCAGCGCGGTGTTGACGGCACGCAGGATGCCGAGCATCTCGACGCCGTTGACGCGCGGCGCCCAGGAACCGACGGCGGCCAGCGTCTGCGCGGGGAACTCGTCGGCGAGCCGCACCGCGATGTAGTAGCCGATCTGCACCTCGATGGCGCGCATCAGCACGGCCGCGGTGAGCAGCCGCAGGAACACCCGGTCGCGGGCGACCGCCAGATAGCCGCGGAGCATCGCGAGGACGCCGGTGGCGGCCTCCCTGGTTCCCTCCGGCGCGCTCTCGGTCACCCAGCGCCACATCACGGCGGTCGTGGCCACGCACAGGACGGTGGCGGCGGTCAGCAGCTCGAAGAAGTAGCCCTCGTAGAAGAAACCGCCGATGAGCGCGCCGAAGGTGAACGCCAGGTTGATCGACCAGTAGTTGATCGTGTAGACGAGCGTGCGGTTCTCCGGCGCCGAGACATCGATGATCATGGCGTCGGCGGCGGGGGTCGCCATGTTGGACGCGCAGGTGTTCAGCAGGAACAGGGCGAACGTCGCCCACCCGGAGCCCCACCAGGGCGAATTGGCGAGCGCGAGCAGGGCGAACGTGACCGCCGCCGCGGCCTCGCCCAGGACCAGCAGCGGGCGTCGGCCGTGCACGTCCGCCAGATGGCCGCCGAGGAAGTTGGACGCGATCCCGGCGGCACCCACCACCAGCGTCATGACCCCCGCGGTGGCCGGGCCGTACAGCTTCGCCAGATGGATGACCAGCAGGGGCATCAGCATGATGCCGAGCAGGCGCTGGACGAAGCCCACGCCGAGCCTCAACTTGATGTTGGGATGCAGCTCGCGGAATTTCACCGAAGTCTCCTGGGAGTCGGTTTCTGGCATCCATGGGCAGGACACGAAGGGCGGGACGAGCGCACAGGACGTGCAGGTTCAACGAGCTGATCACGCCATTTCCCGAGCGGGCAAGGAAAAATCCCTGCCGGGTGCGACTTTCGCAAGTCGTGCCGACCGCTGCGTGACAACCCCCCTGCCCCTGCTGCGAGTTGGTGAAGTTGCCGTGCCGGAATCCGTACGGTTGCCGCCCTGCGGCGCCCATGGTTGGCTCAGCGAGTCCCGGCCATTACAGGGCAGTATTTGGGACATCGAAATCCCCACGTGGAAGGAAAATTCCCCGTGCCCGCATTCGACATAAGGAAAGTCGGCGGAAAGATCGGTGCCGAGGTCACGGGAATCGACCTGGGCAGTGAAATGAGCGAATCCGTTTTCCGGCAGATCCACGAAGCGTTTCTCGCGCACAAGGTGCTCTTCTTCCGGGACCAGGACATCACCGACGCCGATCAGCTGGCGTTCGCCGGCCGCTTCGGCCCGCTCACGCACACGCACCCCCTGATGCGTACCGTCGACGGGGAGCCCCAGGTGATTCCCGTGGACGGCGAGGACCAACGCGCCGACCACTGGCACACCGACATCAGCTTCACCGGGACGCCGTCGCTCGGCACCACACTGCGCAGCGTCGTCCTGCCGCCCCACGGCGGAGACACCCTCGTCGCCAACGGCGCCGCCGGCTACCGCGACCTGCCCGCCGAACTCCGCGACGTCGCCGACCGTCTGTGGGCCGTGCACACCAACCACGCCGAACAGCCACAGCTGGGCACCGAACGCGGCGAACAGGTGCGCCGGGCCTTCCTCGCCAAGCGCTACGAGGCCGCCCACCCGGTGGTACGGGTGCACCCGGAGTCCGGCGAACCGAGCCTGTTCCTCGGCGGGTTCGCCCAGCGTCTGGTCGGTATGGACCTGCGGCAGTCCCGGCCCATCCTCGACGTCCTGCAGTCCTACGTCCGCCGCCCGGAGAACACCGCGCGCTGGAGCTGGCGCCCGGGGGACGTCCTCATCTTCGACAACCGCAACACCCAGCACTACGCGGTCAACGACTACGGCCGCCACCAACGCGTCCTGCACCGGGTCTCCATCACCGGGGACGTCCCGTACGGGCTGGACGGCAAGACCGGCTACGTCATCGAGGAGGGCGAGTGAGCATGCCGTCGAACCCCCATCGGCCGGCCGACTTCGCTGCTCGGCTGCGCGCCCGCCGACGCCTGGTGGGCTACTGGATCGCCTGCGACAACCCCGTCGGCACCGAGCGGATCGCCCGGCTCGGCTACGACTACATCGGGGTCGACGGCCAGCACGGAGTCATCCACCAGCCCGGCTGGCAGACCGCGATGCTCGCCGTCGACGCCGGGGGCCGTTCGGCGGGACTCATCCGCGTACCGGCACCCGACCCCGTCGCGATCGGCACCGCCCTGGACACCGGCGCCCACGGGGTCGTCGTCCCCATGGTCGAAACCGCCCGGCAGGCCCTGGACGCCGTGCGCGCCTGCCGCCACTGGCCCGCGGGCACCCGCAGCCTGGCCGGACCCGTCCGCGCCGAACTGCGCCTGGGCTCCGCCCCCGCCGAGATCGACGGGAGGGTCGCCTGCATCGTCATGATCGAGACGGCCGCCGCGCTCGACGAACTGGAGGCCATCTGCGAGACCCCCGGCCTCGACGCCGTCTACATCGGGCCCGCCGACCTGTCGATCGCCCTCGGCGCGTCCCACTTCGGCGACCCGGCCGTCGCGGGCGCCCTGGAGGACGCCCTCAAGGCCGTGACCGACGCCGCCGAGCGGGCCGGCATCGCCTGCGGCATCCACTGCCTCGACGGGGCGGGCGCGGCCCGCCGTCTGGACGAGGGCTTCACCTTCGCCACCGTCTCCAGCGACATCACCCACCTGCAACAGGCCGCCGCCGAGCACCTCGCCGCGGCGGGCGGCCCGGACACCGCCTGACCGGGCACGGCCGGACACACGCCCGATGCGGCGACGGCCCGCACGGCCCGGACCGGGGATGGTCCGCGGACGGCACCGGACCGGTGACGGTCCACATCGACGGCGGCCACCACCCACGCGACAACCACCGGGAACGACAAAGGAGTTGGGAACCGTGACCACCGAAGCCGCTCCGGTCCGCGCGCGGGCCCGCCGCGCCGTGGCCGAGTCCGTCGACGACCTCGTGGGAAACACCCCGCTGCTCCGGCTCCACCCGCACGGAATGTCCCCGCGGGTCCGGCTCCTGGCCAAGCTGGAAATGTTCAACCCGCTCGCCAGCGTCAAGGACCGCGCCGCGCTGTACATGCTGCGCCGCGCCGAGGCCGACGGACTGGTACCCGCCACCGGCGGCACCGTCGTCGAGTGCTCCTCCGGCAGCACCGGCATCTCACTGGCCGCGCTGTGCGCCGCCCGCGGCCACCGCTGCGTCATCGTGATGCCGGACAATGCCACCGAGGAACGCGTGCTGCTGCTGCGTTCGTTGGGCGCCGAGGTCGTCCTCGTGCCCCATCGGGACGGCCTGCCGGCCGCCTGGCTGCACGCCGAGCGACTGCAACGCGACACCCCCGGCTCATGGCTGGCCCACCAGGACCGCAACCCCGACAACGTCCGCGCGCACGAGGAGACCACCGGCCCCGAGATCTGGGACGCCACCGGCGGCGACATCGACGTCCTGGTCTGCGGCGTGGGCACCGGAGGCACCCTCACCGGCCTCGCCCGCCACCTCAAGCACCGCCGCCCCGGCCTGCACGTCGTCGCGGTGGAACCGGCGACCTCGGCCGTGCTCTCCGGCGGCGAACCGGGCCCGCACAACATCCCCGGCATCGGCGCCGGATACGTCTCCGACATCACCGACGTCCACCTCATCGACGAGGTCGTGGCCGTCACCGACGAGGACGCCGCCGAGGCCGCCCGCGCCGTCACCGCCACGACCGGGCTCCCCGTCGGCATCTCCTCCGGCGCGGCAGTCCACGCCTGCCGCGTCGTCGCGGACCGCATCGCCGAGCGGTCACCCACCATCGTCACGGTGCTGCCCGACACCGGGGAGCGCTACCTCTCGCTCTCCCGCGCCTGACCCGCGGCGCCGACCTCTTCCCCTCCCCGAAACCCCTCGAACCTGACCCGCAGCGAAGGACAGGCTGGCATGTGCCGGATCCACGGCTACTTCCACACCACCGCGACCCCGCACGAGATGCGCACGGTCGCCGCGCTCCAGCGCCACGGCGGCCCCGACAGCACCGGGGCGCACCACACGCCTCACGGCGGCGTGGGCAACAACCGGCTCGCGGTCATGGGCCTCGACGGCGGCCGGCAGCCGTACCACGCCGACGACCGCGTCCAGATCGTGTTCAACGGCGAGATCTACAACCACGACCACCTGCGCCGACGGCTGGAACAGCGCGGCCACACCTTCCCCGACCGCTGCGACGGCACCATCCTGCCCGCCCTGTACGCCGAGTACGGCGACGCCCTCACCGACCACATCGACGGGATGTACGCGCTCGCCGTCCTGGACCGCCGCGCCGAACCCCGGCTGCTCCTGGCCACCGACCACCTCGGTATGAAGCCGCTGTACTACCGCTTCGACCCGGCGACCCGTGCCCTGCACTTCTCCTCCGAGATCCCCGCCCTGCTCGGCTTCGACGCCGTGCGCGCAGGCGTCCGGACCTCCGGGCTCGACGCCTTCCTCGCCCTGAAGACCCCCTTCGGCGAGCAGACCATGTTCCACGGCATCCGGGCCCTGCCACCCGCCACCACCCTGGTCTGCCCCTACGGCGGGACCCCGCGCCTGATGCGCCGACCCGCCCCCGCCCCGGCCCCGCACCCCTGCGGCGACCCCCGGGAACTGCGCCGCACCCTCCACGACGAGGTGGGCCGCCTGCTGGTCGCGGACGTGCCCGTCGCCGTGATCACCTCCGGCGGACTGGACTCCGGCCTCGTCACCGCGCTCGCCGCCCGCCACCGCCCCCTGCACTCCTTCAACATCGCCTACCGAGGCCGATGGCCCTTCGACGAACGGCACTTCGCCCGCGAGACCGCCGAACACGCCGGAACCGTCCACCACCAGATCGAGGCCGACCCGGCAGGGTTCCCCGACCTGATCGAGGACACCGTCCGGCACCTGGGCCAGCCGAACGCCGACCCCATCGCCCTCAGCACCCACGTCCTGTTCCGGGCGGTGCGCGAGGCAGGCTTCAAGGTCGCCCTGACCGGCGACGCCGCCGACGAGGTCTTCGGCGGCTACGACCGCATGCGGACGGCCGCCGAGGCCGCCGCCGCGGGCGCCGACTGGACCGGCCGCTACCTCGACGCCCTGGCCGTGCTGCCCGCCGCCCGTCGCACCACCCTCTACACCGACGCCTACCGCCACCACGTACGCACCGTCGACCCGCTGCCGCCCGGTGCCCGCCACGACCTGGTCCACGGCCCCGGCACCGCCCTGGACCGCATCACCCGCTTCGAACTCGCCCACCGGCTGCCCGCCTACCACCTGCGTCGCGTCGACCACCTGAGCATGGCCCACTCCGTGGAGGCCAGGCTCCCGTTCTGCCAGCCCCGCGTCGTCGCCGCGGGCCGCGCCCTGCACGACCACCAGCGCATCCACGACGGTCAGGTCAAACGCACCCTGTACGCCGCCGCCGAGGGCCTGGTGCCGCACAGCGTCCTCACCCGGCCCAAGCAGCCCTTCACCCTGCCTGTCACCGCCATGCTCGCCCCCGGCACCCCGCTGTGGCAGTACACCCGCGACCACCTCACCCCCGCACGGCTGCGGGAGGGCGGGGCACTGCGGCCCGAGGCCGTCCAGGCGCTGTTCACCGCCCAGGCCGAACGCCCCGACGACACCACCGCCCTGACCCTGTGGGCGCTCCTCGTCCACGAGGTGTGGCGCGACACGTTCCACCGCAGGCGCACGGAACCCCCCGCCCCCGTCGGCGCCACCGCCGCCCCGCCGTCCCTCAGATCGGCGGTGCCCGCGTGATCGGCCACCTCGCCCACGCCACCGGCAGCCCCTGCCCGACCTGCGTGCTCGACGCGCAGCGGCTGCCCGACGACGAACCGCGCCTGCTCCAGCACCTCGCGGAGATCCGCCGCTACCTCGACGCGGCAGGCGGCTCGCACGTCCTCAAACTCGCCCTGGTGAAACCCTCCCCGCACCCGATGTTCGACCTCGACTACCGCTTCGTGCAGGCCCTGCCCGACGCCCCCGACCACTTCGAACTGCGCGGCTCCTGCGGGCACTCCATCCTCGCCGCGGTCACCGCCGCCGCCCGCGCGGGCATGCTGCCCCGCCTCACCGCCCGCACCCGGGTGCGGGTGCGGGTCCTCAACAACGGCGACAGCGTCGTGCTGGAGGCGGTCCGCGTCGAGGACGGCCGGGCGACGTTCACCGTCCAGTTCGTCCAACCGCGCCCCGTCCCCTTCGCCGACCTGCTGATGACCGGTGAAACCGTCACCCGGCTGGACATCGGCGGGCAGCGGGTCCCCGTCTCCCTGGTCTCCTCCGGCAACGCCTACGCCTTCGTCGACGCCCGCGCCCTCGGGATCGACGCCGCCGCGCCCCTCTTCGACTCCGACGGCGGCCTGCTGGACCGGCTGCGCCGCATCCGCGACGCCGCGGCCCACCGGCTCGGCCGGGCGCCCGGCGGTGCCTTCCCCAAGGTCGCCGCGATCCTTCCCGACGACCGCGCCGCGATCGCGGCCCGCGCGGTCTCCGTGCCCGACTGGCACCCCACCATCGCCCTGACCGGCGCGGTCTGCCTCGGCACCGCCGTCCGCATCCCGCACACCATCCCCTGGCACATCGCCCGGGAGAGCGGCGCCACCGACGGCCCCGTCGACATCCGCACCCCCGGGGGCCGGACCACCGTCACCTCGGTCACCTGCGGGAGCGGCACCGACGGCGCCCTGATGTGGGCGACCGTCGCCGACAAGCACGTCAGCTTCCAGGGCTCCTTCGTCATCGACCCGCTACGGCATCTGCAATTCGAGGAGGTGGCCCAATGCCTGGCACTGTCGACGGCCGCGTGAGCACCCGCATCACGCCCGAACTGCGGGCACGGCTGCGCGAGTCCGCCGAACGCACCGACAACACCGCGACACCCGACCACGGTGCACTCGCCGAACTGCGCCGCTCCGGACTGCTGGCCACCGCCGTGCCCCACGCGTACGGCGGCGCGGGCGGCACCGCCACCGACGTCAACCGGGTGGTGGAACAGCTCGCCGAGGTCAACCCCTCCGTCGCGATCATCGCCTTCCAGCACTTCGCGGTGAGTGCCCGTATCACCGAATGGGGCACCTCCGAACAGCACGCCCGGCTGCTGCCCGCCCTCGCCGACGGCAGTTGCCTCGCCGCCTCCTCGTGGAGCGAGACGGGGGCGGGAGCCGCCAAGCAGAACCTCTCCTCGACCGCCGTCCGGCAGCCCGACGGCACCTGGCGGATCGACGCGGCCAAGTCCTTCACCACCGGGGCCGGCATCGCCGACCTGTACCTCCTGCTGGTACGCACCGGGCCCGCACCGGCGACGGAGAGCGGCGGCTACGGGGCCCCCGGCCAGACCTTCTTCCTGGTCCCCGCCGACATCCCCGGCATCACCCCCGACCCGGGCCTCGACCTCGTCGGGATGCGCGGCTCCGCCACGGGCCTGCTCTCCTTCGACGGCTGCGTGGTCGACGACGGCGCCCGCCTCGGACCGCCCGGCCACGCCGCCACCATCATCTCCGGGGTGCGCGCCGGCGGCGCCAGCCTCGGCGCGGTGTCCGTCGGCATCGGCAGGGCCGCCCTGAACCTGGCCCTCGACCACGCCCAGCGCCGCGACCTGCTCGGCCTGCCCGCGGTACGCCGAAGCCTCACCGACCTCGCCACCCGCCTGGAGTCCGCCCGCGGCATCGTCGAACTGGCTGGTGCCCGCACCACCGAGGACCCCGGGCTGACGACCCTGCACAGCAAGGTCCACGCCGCCGAGACCGCCGAGGAGATCTGCCTCCGGGCGGCCAGGATGCTCGGCTCCGCCGGATACCTCGCCGCCACCCCCCTCAACCGGCTGCTCGCCGACGCCCGGGGCATCTCCCTCATGGGACCGACCAACGACCTGTGCCGAGACATCCTGGCGGCGTCATGGCCGAGCTGACCCGCCCCGGCCCGGCCCCCGACCTCGTCGTCACCGGCCGCCGCATCGTCACCCCCACCGGCGTCCGGGCCGGACACCTGACCATCCGCGACGGCCGCATCACCGGCGTCCACGACCACGACGACCACGCGCCGGTACCCGCCGGCACCCCACGCATCGACGCCGGCGACCGCTACGTGCTGCCCGGTCTGATCGACTCCCACGTCCACTTCCGCACCCCCGGACTCATCCACAAGGAAGACTGGGAACACGGCAGCCGCGCCGCGGTGCGCGGCGGCGTCACCACTGTCATCGACATGCCCAACACCGTCCCGCCCACCCTCGACGAGCAGGACGTCCTCGACAAGGCGGCCCTGGTGCACGGCCACTCCCTGGTCGACCACGCCTTCCACATCGGCGTCCACCCGGACCGCCCGGAAGCCCTCAAAGGACTCGACCCGCACATCGCCACCAGCGCCAAGATCTTCATGGCGGGCCACCACACCGCACCCACCGTGATCCGCGACGCCGAACAGCTCCGCCGCGCCTTCGCCGCCGCCGCCGATGCCGACGTGCAACTCGTCCTGCACGCCGAGGACGACAACGTCTTCGCCCTCCTCGACGGCTGGCGCGGCGAACCCGACGCCTACCGCGACTACGCCGCCCACCGTCCCCGCAGCGCCGGAATCATCGCCGTCTCCAAGGTCATCGAACTGGTCAGGGTGCACGGCACCCGCGCCCACATCCTGCACCTGTCCAGCGCCGAGGAAGCCGACCTGGTGTGCGCGGCACAGGCGGCCGGACTTCCCGTCACCTTCGAAGTCACCGGCCACCACCTGTCGTTCACCGACCACGACACCCGCCGCCTCGGCGCCCGTACCCGCCTCTCCCCGTCCATCCGCACCCAGCAGGACCAGGACCGGCTGTGGGAGGCGGTGTACACCGGCCAGGTCACCACCCTCGGCAGCGACCACGCGCCGCACACCGTCGAGGAGAAGACCCGCACCGTCAGCCAGTCCCCGCCCGGGCTGCCCGGGGTGCAGGAACTCGCCGTGGCCGTCTGGACCGGCATGCGCCGCCGCCGCCCGCAGGAACACCCCGACATCGCCATCACCCGGCTCGTGCGCCACCTCGCCGAGGCACCCGCCGACCTGTTCCGGCTACCCGGCAAGGGGCGGCTGCGCCCGGGGGCCGACGCCGACCTCGTCCTCTTCGACGCCGACGTGCACTGGATGCTGTCCGCCCACGACGTGCAGAGCAAGTGCGGCTGGTCCGCGTACGAGGGCTGGACCCTCACCGGCCGGGTCGACCGCACCCTGCGCGCCGGACGCACCGTCCACGACCGCGCCCGCGGCACCTACGGCGCCTACGACGGACGCCGCCTGACCCCCGGCGGCCCCGTCGCAGCCCCCGCCCGCGAGCCGATCCCGACCGGAGCCTGACATGTCCGACACGCACTCGATCGTCGTCGCGGGCGGCGGCATCGGCGGCCTCGCCGCGGCCGCGGCCCTGGCCGGACACGGCATGCGCGTCACCGTCGTCGAACGCGCCGCCGTCGTCGCCGGGGCCGGGGCGGGGCTGATGCTCCAACCCAACGGCGTCCGCGCCCTCGACGCCATCGGCACCGGCCTCGGCCGCCGTGTCCGCGCGGCGGGCAACGTCCTCGCCCCCGACGCGATCCGCATCCTGATGGACGCGGACGGCACCGTCCTGGCCCGCGAGCGGCTCGACGGCGGCCCCGAGCACGACGCCCCGCACCTCCCGATCCTGCGCACCGCCCTGCACGACGCCCTGCTGAAGGAGGCCGTCGAACGCGGAGCCACCCTGCAACTGGCCACCGCCGTCGTCGGCTGCACCACCGCACCCGACGCCGTGCACGTCCGCCTCTCCGACGACACCACCTTCGCCGCGGACGCACTGATCGCCGCCGACGGCATCAACTCCCGTATCCGGCACCGGATGCTCGGCGACGGCCCACCCGCCTACCGCGGCTACACCTCCGTCCGGGGACACGCCCCCGACACCCACCTGGGAACGCACTCGCACGTCGTCAACGGCCGCGGCGTCCAACTCTTCATCGCCCCGGTCGGCGACGGCCACCTCTACTGGACCGCGAAGATCACCGCCGAGGCCGGGGCATGGCCCGCGAAGGGCCCGGCCCGGGCTCTCGACGACCTCACCGGCGCACTGAGCCACTGGTACGCACCCGTCGCACGGACCCTCGCCGACACCGACCCCCGCGACGTCGTCGTCACCGACATCCACGACCGGGACCCCGCACTGCGCTGGACCGACGGCCGGGTGACCCTGCTCGGCGACGCCGCACACCCCATGGTCCCCGCCCTCGGACAGGGGGCCAACACGGCACTGGAGGACGCCGTCGTCCTCGCCGACACGCTCGCCGGACCCGAGGACGTCCCCGAAGCACTCCTCGACTACCAACGCGAACGCCTGCCCCGCACCAGCGCCGTCGTGCTCCTCTCGCGCGGCCAGGGCGAACTCGACCAGGGCGCCGACGCACGGCGCGAACACCTCCGCAACACCCGCATGCGAACCAGCGGACGCAAGGACGAAGGCATCGGCGACATCCTCGGATGGCGGCCCCCCGACCGGGCAGCCGCCTGACGGCTCCCCACCCACCCGACAACTCCGGAAGGTGCAGCAACCATGCCCACACCCCACATAGTCCTGGTCAGCGGATCGCTGCGCCCCGGGTCGACCAGCGACCGCGTCGCCCAGTGGTGTGCGCGACGCTGCGCCGAGCGGGGCGCGACGACCTCCGTGCTCGCCGGCGCCGACATCGACTTCCCGGCCTACCGGCCGGGACTGGCCGCCACCCACCCCCCGGTCGCGGCCTACCTGGACGAACTGCGCCGCTGCGACGGCGTGGTGCTCGTCTCGCCCACGTACCACGCCACGCTCTCTGGGCTGTTGAAGAACGCCCTCGACTACGTCAACGACATCGACGGCCCCCTGCCCTACCTGGAAGGACGCCCGATCGGCTGCGTCGCCGTCGGCTCCGGCGCCCAGGGCGCGGTCTCCACCCTCACCACCCTGCGCACGATCAGCCACGCCCTGCGGGCCTGGCCCACCCCGCTCGCCGCCGCCGTCACCAGTGCCCCCGCCCCGCTGCCGCCCGGCGCGTCCGCCACCTCCCCGGACGACGAACGCCTGGTGGACATCGTCGGCCAAGTGCTGTGGATGGCCCGCATCCGCGCCGCCGCCCACCCCTCGGACACCATCCGCGCCGCTGCCTGACCACGACCCGCCACCCCGTTCCGCGCCGCCCGGCGCCACCCCGTCACCGCACCCGTCACGTCACCCGTCACCGCACCCGTCGCACCGCCCGGAGGCACCCCGATGACCGACACGCCGCCCCACGACACCCCGGCCGACATCGGTACGATCTGGCGCGACGCCAACGTCCGCTCCGGCCCCTCCCTGCACAGCCCGGTCGTCGAACTGCTGCTCCCGGACGGCACCACCCGCCACCGGGCGGAGGGCTGGACACGCGGTGACGAGGTCGTCGAGGGCGAGAACCCGGTGGGCGAGATCGTGAGCGACGTCTGGTTCCGGCTCGGCGACCACCGCTGGTGCAGTGCCGTCAACTACGACCCGGCCCACCTCGCGACACTCCTCGGCGACCACGCACCCGTGGTGCGGCCGGAATCCTGAGATCTGTCCGTCCCGCAGGAACGAGGCGGGGCCCGTCCGGCGGATCCCGCCGAACAGGCCCCGGTCCCGAGGGGCAATCCGCTCGCCCCGTAACGACCTGGGGATCTCGTCGTGATCCGCACCTCGCCCTCGACGGACACCCGGGCAGTACGCCCTACTTCGGTGCCTGGAAGCCGCCGATCTCCTGTTCGAGCAATTCGGCCAGCCGCAGCGGGGTGCGGTCCTCGAACATCGGACCGATGATCTGCACCCCCACCGGCAGACCCTCGGGCGACCGGCCCGCCGGCACAGCGGTGGCGGGGAGACCGGGCATGGTGGCCAGACCGGCCCAGACGAGCTGGTCGAAGTACGGATACTCGACGCCGTCGATGTCGATCCGACGTTGCATCAGATCGGGGTCGTGGTCGTGCGGGAACGCGGGAGTGGGCGTGATGGGACACACCACGGCGTCGAACTCGGCGAAGAACTGCCGCCAGCCATGGCGGTGGAGCTCGCGAAGGTTGTTCGCCTCGATCCAGTCGCGGTGGCTGAACACCATGCCGCGCAGCCGCGCCGCATCGAGACTCCGGTCGTCCGCGCTCAGTCCGGCGGCGCGGGCCTGCAACTGCTCGTACGCGTCGACGGGAAAACGTGCAACGGAGCCCGAGAACAGGAACTTCGTGTAGAGCACCGCCGCTTCGGTCAGATCGGGCAGCAGCGGACTGTCCCGCTCGACGCGGGCACCGCCGTCGACGAGCGCGTCGGCCACCCGACCCACGCCCGCCCGCACGGCGGACCCGGTCGGAATGAGCGGATGCTCGTCGAGGACCAGGACCCGGAAGTCGCGGAGCCGCTCGTGGCGCGCGGCAGGCAGCGTCACGTCGTGCGCCACACCGAGCGTCAGCGGGTCCGGTCCGGCCATGACGTCGAGCAGGAGAGCGAGGTCGCGAGCGGTGCGCGCCATCGGACCGACGACGGCGAGGTCGTGCTCGACCGGCAGGGCCGGCCCGAGCGGCGGGACCATACCGCGGCTCGCCGCCAGCCCGACTGTCGGCTTGTGGGCGTAGATGCCGCAGAAATGCGCGGGGGTGCGCAATGAACCGGCGAGGTCGGAGCCGATGGACAGCGCGCCGAATCCGGACGCCAGGGCCGCCGCCGAGCCGCCGGAGGATCCGCCCGACGTACGACGGTGGTCCCACGGGTTGTTGGTGGTGCCGTAGATCTCGTTGAAGCTCTGTATGTCTTGCAGCCCCAAGGGCACATTGGTCTTCCCGAGCACCACCGCGCCTGCGGCCCTGAGCCGCGACACCTGCACCGCGTCCTCGGCGGGCAGGTAGTCCCGGTGCCGTGGCATGCCCCAGGTCGTGGGCAACCCGGCGATGTCGTAGGACTCCTTGACCGTCACCGGAATGCCCAGCAGCGGCCGGTCCTCACCGCGGGCGCGCGCCCGGTCGGCATCGCGCGCGGCGGCCCGTGCACGGTCGAAGTCCGACACACAGATCGCGTTGATCGCATCGTCGTCCCGTTCAATACGGGCGATCGCCTCGTCGGTCAGTTCCGCCGAAGTCACTTCACCGGCACGCAGAGCAGCCGCGAGTTGTTCGGCCGTCCGAAAATTCCACTCCATGAATCCGACCGTACGGGCCCGTGGATGGGGGCACGAAATGCCGCTTCGCACAACGGGGTGGATGTCTCCGTACCGATCCGCCCGGCGGTCCTCGAACCGATGGTGGTAGTGCTGGTGGGACTCGTCCGGTCCGCGGGTGTCAGCCCTCAGCAGCAGGCGGCCTCCGTGTACGGGACCGGAGATGTTCCCGTACACGGAGGCTCTCGCCGGGCACCGGGCCCGGCCGGACCCGCGGATAGCTCAGCCGAGGTAGAAGTTCTTCAGCTCGGGCGCGAGGGCCGCGGGGTCCACGGCGATGTCCTGGTCGGGCAGCGCGTGGTGGCTGCTCTCGGGCAGCGCGTCGGCGAGCGCGCGCGCCGAGGCGTGCAGCCAGGGGGCCGCGTTGCCGCCGTAGACGACGAACACGGGAACCTTCACCGCGTCGAGGCCGGTCGGCAGCGCGAGGTCGTCACCGAGGATCGTGGTGTCGTACGGCAGCGTGTGGGCCAGCGCTTCGAGGCCCTGCCAGAACGGCGCGAACCGCATCTGGGCGACCCCCTCGGCCGGGGCGCCCATGCCCTTGGTCATGAAGAGCTCCACCGCGTCGCCACGGCGGTCGGCGTCGGTCAGCTCCTTGAGCTGCTGGGTGAATCCGGCCGGCGGGCGCGGGCCGTCCTCGCCGACGACGAACGGCGGGTCGTAGAGGGCCACCTTGGTGATGCCCTCGACACCGCTCGCGACGGCCCTGAGGGCCAGCGCACCGCCCGCGGACAGACCGAAGACCCTCGCCGAACCGCCGGCCTCGGCGACGAGCGCCGCGAGGTCCTCGATCTCGCGCTCGACCGCGTACTCGGCGGCGTCGCCGCTGTCCCCGCGACCGCGGCGGTCGTAGTTGTAGACGGTGAAGTGGGCGGACAGCTCCTGCGCCAGCTGGGACATCGTCGGGTGAGCGCGCTCGCTGAACGACCCACCGATCAGGATGAGCGGCTCCCCCTCGCCGGACCGGTCGTAGGCGATCGCGGTTCCGTCGGCGGACTGGACTGTGTTCATTGTTCTCCTGAGACTCAAGGCCGTGTGCGAACGCGGACGTTCTGTCCTGACCCGTCCAGCCTGCAATGCGTCACGGAGCGTCCGCATCTTCAGAATTGCTGCGTCGCTCGCGCCCCGGCGGAGGCGCGCCGTTCCCGGGTGACTGAGCAATCCAGAAGATGCAGCAATCCAGAAGATGCCTCGGCGAAGTCGGTGTGTGAGGCTGGACGGGCTGGTCCGAACCAGAGGAAGTAGGGATAACCATGGGGAAGTTCGCGCCCGTCGAGGAGTATGTGGCAGGTCTCGCCACCGGCCCGCTGCGCGACATCGTCGAAAAGCTGCTGCCGGTCATCGACGCGGCGCTGCCCGACGCCAACTCGGCGGTCTACCACCAGGCGCCCACCTGGAGCGTCGGCGAGGCACCCGGCAAGGGGCCGGTCTGCTACGTGAGGGCGTACTCGAAGTACGTGACCTTCGGGTTCTGGCGCGGCCAGGAGCTCAAGGACCCGTCCGAGCGCCTTCAGCCCGGCGCGCGCAACATGGGGCAGGTCAAGCTGACGTCCGTCGACGAGATCGACGAGCAGCTCTTCACCGACTGGCTGAAGCAGGCGGGCGAGCTGGAGGTCGCGGAGCTCGCGAAGTCCTGACGCCTCGCATGCGACGGCGTTCGCGACACCACGGGGGCCCGGAAGCCCGATGACGGCTTCCGGGCCCCCGTGCGTCACGCGACGCGGGGGCTACCGGCCCGCCGCGGTGTGCTCGGGGACGGCGGTCTCCTGACGACCGTGCCCGTCGGGCCGGGGCCGGGCTGCCGGAACCGTCTGCGGGGCGGTGCCCTGTCGGCGCTCCGTCCACCGTCCCACCGCGTTCAGGACGGGGCGCTCGACGACGTAGTGGCTGATCGAGGCGATGAGGACGGTGCCGATGACGACGGCGGTGATCAGCTCGGGGAAGCCGATCGTGCCGCGCAGCTTGTCCATCAGCGCCGGAGTGGTGCCGAAGATGTTGCCGCTCTCGAACCAGAAGTACATGACCGCGAAGTGCCACAGGTAGATGCCGTAGGAGATGCGGCCGAGGTAGCGCGTCACCGGGTTGTCGACGATCGCGTCGATGGTGCGGGACCTCGCCTCCGGAACGGTCAGCGGCATCACCAGCAGGTAGGAGAAGGCCAGCAGCAGGAAGTACTGGACGACGGCGAGCTTCAGCTGCTCGTAGTCGCCGTAGCCGGGGCGCCCGAACGGCTGCGCGCAGTTGATGGCGTACACGACGAGTGCGCCGAACCACAACACGTTGGGCCGCCGGGCGGCGAAGCGGTACAGGGCGGGCTTCCGGTCGGGGTCGATCTCGGCACGTACGTGGACGACGGCCATCGCCATGCCGAGCGCGAACGCCCCGCCCACGGCGAGCGGCCACCAGTACTCCTTCGGGAAGGGCCCCATGACCGGCCGGTGGATGTAGTACGTCCACGCGGCGGAACCGATCACCATGAGCACCGGCGGGATCATCATCCGGCGCACCTTGCGCGCCGGGTCGGACACCCCCCGGGCCAGCCAGTGCATCACCACGGCGAGCAGCGGCAGCGCCAGGTAGTACTGCATCTCGGCGGGCACGGTCCAGGCGGGGTCCATGCCGGGTATCCACGTGTAGTCGTACACCTGGAGCATCAGGATCGGACGCAGTACGTACCAGACGCCGTCGATGGAGTCGTAGTTGATCAGGAACACGCAGGCCAGCGACAGCAGGATGTAGGCCGGCCACAGTCTGGCCAGTCGTTTCAGCAGGAAGGGGCCGACCGCGGGCCGTCGGGTGCCCCGGAGCGTCCAACGGGCGAAGGGGCGGTACAGCAGCATGCCGGAGAGCACGAAGAACGGACCGAGGACGATCGGCCGCAGCCCGGCCAGCAGGACGGCGAGCTTCTCGTTGCCCGGAGGAACGGTGTAGGCACCCATGACGCCCGCCGTGAAGGAGACGTGCACGGCGGTCACCGCGAGCGCGCACAGTGCGCGGACGCCGTCCAGCCGCCCGACACGTCTTGATCTCTGGGCCGGTGCGACGGCCCCATTGGCATTGACCACGGAGAGCTCCTCTGTTCGATGGCCCGTTCAGGATCGGCGTGGCTCAATTCCGCGGCATCCTCTGGATTGCGCTGTTGGCCGGTGAATGGCCACCCATGACAAAGGAGTTGTTCGGGAGGCACGGGAAAAGATGCGCCCACCGGCGGGCGGGGCGATCATGCCGCGGGGACCTGCGGAAGAGGGGGCCTGCGGAAGAGAACAACGGATCGCCGAACGGCGGCACTCGCCGTTCGCACGGGCCCGCGGGCGCGCGAGGCGCAGGGAAATCCCGGCATCGGGAAACTGCGGGGGCTCGCATCAGGATTCGGAGGGGGCCCGAGAAACGACGCGTACGGGAAACACGAGGGCCCGGTGCCGAGTCCCCGAAGGAACCCGGCACCGGGCGGGCCGCCTGGTGCTCGCTACCGCTTACGAGAAGGAGATGTTCTGGGAACCTCCGTCACCCGCGTCGCTGCCCAGACCCACGGCGCAGGTCCGCGTCTTGCAGTCCACGGTGCCCCACGGCTTGGCGTCCGCCCCGGTGACGGCGTCGAACTTCGCCAGCACCTTGACCTGCGCGGTCACCTTGCCGGAGGCGTCGGCGGCGATGTCCACCGAGGTGGCCGGGTTGCAGGCGGCCACGTTCGCATCGACGTACGAGCACTGCCCCACGTGGTACACGGTGCCCGGGGTCAGGCCCGTGGCCGTCAGGGTCACCGTGGTGCCGTCGGACAGGCCGCTCGCGGGGGTCACCGAGACCGCGGGGGCGGCCATGGCGGAGGACTGCAGACCCACCGCGAGACCGATCGCGACGGCGGCGGTGGCACCTGCGCGGGCAATGAGGCCGGCCTTGGTCTTCACGCTCATGTCTTTACTCCGTTTCGCAGAGGGGGAAGGAACTCGAAGTTCCGGAAAACCGTTCGCCATGAACGCTAATGACTTGGCTAAGTCGCTTTCATCTTCCAGATTGCGCTGGACGAAAGGCCGTTGGTGATGGCCAAAAGCGTCGCATGCCCCGGAAGACAGCACGTATGAAGATGTGCCGGGACTTTCGCACGCGAGAGGCTCCGACGAGGGCTGTTGCGAAATACCGGGCGGGTGCGCGAGGCGCCGGCCAGGGATTACGGGACAGTTCCCAGCCGAATGTGGAGTGCCGGGTGCGACTGAGGGTTGGCCCGACGACGAAAGCTGAGGAAGCATGACTGTTGCCGATCCGCCCAGGGCCGGGCGGAAGGAGTGGCTGGGGCTCGCGGTCCTCTCCCTGCCCACCCTGCTCGTGGCCCTCGACGTCTTCGTACTGCTGCTGGCGCTGCCGCATCTGGCGGTGGACCTCCACGCGGACAGCACCCAGCAGCTGTGGATCATGGATATCTACGGCTTCATGGTCGTCGGTTTCCTGGTCACCATGGGCACCCTCGGCGACCGCATCGGCCGCCGCAAACTGCTCCTCATCGGTGCCGCCGCCTTCGGCGCGGCCTCGGTGCTCGCCGCGTTCGCCACGAGTCCCGCCATGCTGATCACCGCGCGCGTCGCGCTGGGCATCGCCGGTGCGACGCTGACGCCGTCGACGCTCGCGCTGATCAGCAGCCTCTTCAAGGACCCCAAGCAGCGGGCGATGGCGATCAGCCTCTGGGCCAGCCTCTTCCCGCTGGGCGCCATCATCGGCCCGATCATCGGCGGTGTGATGCTTGAGCACTTCTGGTGGGGGTCGGTGTTCCTGCTCGGTGTGCCCGCCATGGTGCTGCTGCTCGTGGCCGGTCCGAAGCTGCTGCCGGAGTACCGCAACGAGGACGCGGGCAGGCTCGACCCCCTCAGCGTCGTGCTCACCCTCGGCTCCAGCGTGCCCGTCATCTACGGCATCAAGGAGCTGGCCCGCAACGGCTGGGAGCCGGTTCCGGTGATCTCCCTGGTCGTCGGCCTGGCACTCGGGGTGGCGTTCGTCCGCCGCCAGCGCTCGCTCAGCGAACCGCTGCTCGACGTCGGTCTCTTCGCGCACAGCCGGTTCAGCGCGGCGCTCGTCGGCATGCTCGCCAACAGCGTGGTCGGTGGCACGGTCATGCTCCTGATGACCCAGTACTTCCAGTCGGTGCAGGGGATGTCCCCGCTCAAGGCGGCACTCGGCCTGATGCCGAGCATGGTCCTGGCCACCGTGGGCTTCATGGTGACGCCGATCCTGGCGCGCAGGATCCGTCCCGCCTACGTGGTCGGCGGCGGACTGGTCGGTGTGGTCGCGGTGCTGCTGGTGTTCGCGAACATGGGTACCGGGTCCGGGACGGCCGTGCTGATCGCGGGCTTCGCCCTCTTCTCGTTCTTCGGTACCCCGGTGGTGGCGCTCGGCACCAACCTGGTCGTCGAGGTCGTCCCGCCGGAGAAGGCGGGATCGGCCGGTTCGATGTCGCAGCTGGGCAACGAGTTCGGCGCCGCCCTCGGGGTCGCGACACTGGGCACCCTGGGGCTCGCCGTCTACCGGAACGAGATCGCCGACACGGTGCCGGCGGGGATTCCCGCCGCGGCGGCCGACGCGGTCCGCGACAGTGTGGCCGGAGCCTCGGGCGCGGCGGCGAACCTCCCCGACAAGGTCGCCGCCACCTTGTCGGACCCGGTCCGAGAGGCGTTCACGGCCGGACTGCACAGCGTGACGGCCGTCGGCGCGGTCCTGATCGCCGCGGCCGGCATCGCCTTCGTGCTGCTGCTGAAGCACGTGCCGCCGATCGGCCAGGCGGAGCAGGACACGGAGCCGGGCGAGGCCGCCGCGCCGCAGGACACCGCATCGCAGGACGCCATGTCCCGGGGCACCGGCTCCCAGGACAGCGGCTCCCGGGGCACCGGCTCCCAGGACACCGGCTCCCAGGACACCGGCTCCCAGGACACCGGCTCCCAGGGCAGCGAAGGGGTGGGAGCGCCCGGCCGGGCGTGACCGGCCCCGGCTGCATTCGCCGACCAAGGGCCCCCGACCGGTGACACGCCCAGTGAGCGCACCGGTCGGGGGCCCTTGCGGTCACTTCCGGGAGCAGCGGGAGTCAGCTGCCCGAGGGATTCGGGTGCCTGCTTGCGGAGAAGGCCGGAGGGGGCGCGATCGGGCGAAGAGCGCGACGTACCGAGGGGAGGTGGGGCGGTGCCGCGGAAGGCGGCACGGGACGACGCCGCACGGACCCGCTTCGTGATCACACTTCCCGAGCTGCCGGTGAATCGGCGCAGACCGGCGCCACGGCACCCGCGGTCAGCAGCAAAGCGGTAGGCGCCGCCGCCAAGAGGCGGGCACGTCTCATTCTTTCCAACCCTTCTTTCGACACGACTGGTCACACGTTGTCCGAAAGAATCCGGCAGAGCCGGAAGGGCTGTCACGGCATCCTGGTGTCGCTGTTGCGACAGGTCTCAACAGCGACACCACCGCGTCCCGGGCTCGCGCACCATCCGCTACGACGACGTCGGGGCCGGGGACATGGCCGCTGCGGCGCCGGCCCGAGGCCGACGAACCGGACCCGGATGCTCGCCGACCGGGACGACGAGGGCGAGGCGGCCGTGCCGCCGACCTCGCCCTTCCTCGATGCCCGGTCTACGCCCCGTCCCGACGCCGCCCCCGCAGAGATGTCGAGGCCAAACCGGTGACTGCGGCGACGCAGCCGAGGACAGCGCACAGCACGATCGCACTCCTGGTGCCGGCCGCGTTCGCGAGCCAGCCCAGCACGTTGTTCGCCACCACCAGCGCCAAGCTCTGAACGAGCGTCAGCAGCGACTGGACCCGGGCCAGGTGCGTGTCCGGGGCACCGGCCAGGACCAGCGGGCCCACGTGACACGCGAACATGCCCGATCCCGCGCCGACGACCGCTGCCGCGGCAACGGCTGCGGCAGGGGCCGGAGCCGCCGCGAGTCCGGCGAGTCCCACCGCGGCGAGCGCCAGGCCCAGGCTCGTGCCCACGCCGATCCGGCGCATGGGGCCCAGGCGGGCGGCCAGCAGCGCGGCCAGGAGTATTCCGACACCCTGCCCTGCGGCGACCAGGCCCGCCGCTCCCGGCCCCCAGCCGTTGGAACGAGCCAGCAGCGGGCTGAGCAGGGAAACCGCCGGCAACAGCCCCGCCGCAGCCGCCGCCGTCAGCAGCAGGGCGGGCCGGAGGACGGGATCCGTGGCCGCGAGCTTCACCCCGTCGGCGATCCCCGCAAGCAGGCGCTCCGCGCGAGCGGGCCGCTCCGCCTCGGCCGCCGGACGCACCCACACCATGACGGCAAGGACGGCGGCGAAGCTGCCCGCGTCGACCAGGGCCGCCCCGCTCAGGCCCGCCGTCGCCACCAGCACCGCCCCCAGTGGGGCCCCGAGCAGGGAGGCCACCTGGCCACCGGCCTGCCGCAGGGCCATCGCCCGGGGCAGTTGTTCCTTGCTCACCAGGCGACGCGGCATGGATCCCGTCGCCGGGAGACAGAACGCATCGACGGTTCCGATCACAACGGCGAACCCGAGCAGCAGCCATGGCGGCGTCCCCCAGACTCGGGCCGCCACGGCCAGGGCGAGTACAGCCACGAGCATCGCCACATCGCCGGTGATCATCACACGGCGCGCGCCGAAGCGGTCACCCACCGCCCCGCCCAGCAACAGGAGCACGGTCCGCGGCAGTGTGATCGCGGTCAGCACCAGAGCGGCCATCTGACCGCCGTGGGCGCCTGCCGCCCAGCCGAGGGCGAAGTAGAGGGCTGCGTCACCGAGCAGAGAGGCTTGGGTCCCCGCGAGCCATAGGCGATACGGCCGGGGAAGAGCTGTTCGCGGGGGAGGGGAGACAACGGGTTCCGTGGTGCCAAGTGATGCCATGGCCGCCGACCATAGGACCCTCGACTTGGTCGAGAGCCAGTGACGATCCATCAGCAGATGCCGGACGATGCTCGGCACGCCCGCGCGGCCGCACGTGCACATGCGGCCGCACCCCCGTCTGCACTCATCGGAAAGCCGCCCGGCAAACGTTGCTCGATACGGCACGAGGGTCACGTCGGGCCCCTTCGCGTCGGCCGGGGTCGGTGTCGTGATCGACCCGGCGCACGCCGATCCGGCGTCTGCCGATCCGGCGTCTGCGCCGGGCGGGGCGAGACCCGTATTCGGCCTCGCCCACCACCTCACGCCGCGGTCAGACGCCCAGACCCTCCAGCACGACCGCGCCCGGCAGCTCGGCGAACACCTTGCCCGGCACCAGCAGTTTGCCGCGCCGCCGACCGCTGCCGACCAGGACGTAGGGCAGGCCGACGACGGCCGCGTCCACCAACAGGGGCCATTCGGCGGGCAATCCGATGGGGGTGACGCCGCCGTGCTCCATGCCGGCCTCGCCCGTCGCCGTCTCCATCGGGGCGAACGATGCCTTGCGGGCGCCAAGTTGGCGACGGGCCACGCCGTTGACGTCGACGCGGGTGGTGGACAGGACCAGGCACGCGGCGAGCGTGGTCTCGCCGCCACGCTTGCCGGCGACCACCACGCAGTTCGCCGACCGCTCGGTCAGGTCGCTGCCGTAGTGCTCCAGGAAGACGGCGGTGTCGGCCCAGCGCGGGTCGGTGTCGACGTAGAGGACCTGGTCGGCGGGGATGTCGGCCTGCCAGTTCCGTACGGCGTCGGCCACCGGGGCGGTCAGTTCGTCCAGGCAGTCAGGGGCCGGGGTCGCGGTCTCGAAGTTTCCGATGGGTGCGCGCATGGCCGCACGCTAACAACGAGCCCGGCCCGAGCGCAGAGCCGTCTCACCGTCCGGCCGGCGCGGAGACGGTCGTCATCATCCGGCTGTCGTCGGGCGGACGGTGTGGTTGTCCGCCGGGGGATGAACCGGGGAACACGGCCCGGAGTGCCGATTCCGGCCTTGCCGCGTCGGGGCGCGGCGAGCTCGCGGGGTGTCCGGCAGCCTTGTGTGTGCGCGGGGGCTCTGCTCCACGGCTCGGAGTCGGCCGTCCCGGTTTCGCGCTCACCGGTGTTCGTGTACTGCTCGACCACTGCTTCGGTGACGGCGTCGGCAAGGCGCACTCCTGTCGGCCGGGCCGCGAACGCCGCCGCGATACGTGCCTCCCGGTCCGCGGTGACGGCGGAGACGATCGCCAGCTCGCGGCCGGCGAAGTAGTTGTTGTAGGTGCGCGGCGAGACCCCGGCCGCCTCGGCGATGTCCTCGACTCGCACCTGGTCCGGTCCGCGCTCCACGGCCGGGCACAGGGCCGCCTCGCGCAGCGCCTCGCGCGTGGCCCGTTTCTTCCGCTCCCGCAGCCCAGGGGGTGGCCCGGTCGGCGGCGACACCACCGGGCCCGAGCTCGTCGGTGCCGCTGCCTGGCCCGACTCGCCCTCGATGAATGACACCGCGTCAGCGCGCGAGCCGCGACCGGCGTATGAGGGCGTTTCTGTCGGATCGTCCCGGGGCGCGGGACTTGGTGTGTATGTGATGCCGATGCGCCGGTGGCACGGGCCCGTGCCACCGGCACCCGGTCAGGGGCGCAGGATCAACCGGATCGGGTCGCCGGTCCTGCTCTCCAGCCGCTCCACCGCCTCGGCGGCCTTCGCCAGCGGGAGTTCACCGCTGATCGACCCGGAGAAGTCCAGTCGGCCGCCCTGGAGCAGGGACAGCAGCTGCGGCAGCGCGACCGGCATGTCCGAGCCGTAGTGGCCGAGGATCTGCTGCTGGAGGTAGCTGAAACGGGTGCCGTCGGTGATGGTCAGCGGCTTGTCGGTCAGGCCCACGAGAACCAGCCGGCCCTTGGGAGCGAGCACCGACAGTGCCTGCTCGCGGACGGCCGGGACGCCGGCGAAGTCGAAGGCGGCGGCGAGACCGGTCCCACCGGTCGCGCCGCCGATCCGCTCGCGCAGAGCCGGGTCGGCGGGGTCGAGCGCCAGGTCGGCGCCCTGGGCCAGGGCGCGCTCGCGCGCGGTGGGGTTGGGATCGATCGCGATGACGGGGCACGCGCCGATGGCCCGCAGCAACTGGACGGCGTGGACCCCGAGTCCGCCGACGCCCCAGACACCAACGGCCTCGGCGGGCTTCACGGCACCCGTGTCGGTGATCGCGCCCCACGGTGTGGAGACCGCGTCCGGGATGATCGCGCCCTGGTCGAAGGGGATGGCCGCGGGCAGTTCCGTGAGGGCGTCCTCGGCGGAGAGTGCGTACTCGGCCCAGCCGCCGTCGTAGTCCACGCCGCGGGTGTACGTGACGCCGTCGCGGACCTCGCCGGCGTACAGCACGACCCGCTGACCCGGGGTCCAGCGGGTGACACCCGGACCGGTCTCCGCGATGGTGCCGGACACCTCGTGGCCCAGGGTGACCGTGTCGCCGCGCAGCAGCAGCGGTGTGAGGGTGCCGTCGATCAGGTGGACGTCCGACAGGCAGACGCCCGCAGCCTCCACCTTCACCAGGACCTGGCCGGGGCCGGGTGTCGGCTGCGCCACCTCCTCGATCCGCAGCGTGCGGCTGGGTATGTGCAGCCGGGCGGCGAGCATCTGCTCCATGACATGGCCTCCTTGACGCGGCAGCGACCCCGGGGCCGCGAGCCCCTTAACGCAAGTCGCCTTGCAATGGAACCTACGCCCGCTCTCCGAGTAAAGCAAGTGGCCCTGCGTTAGGGTGGAGCCATGGCCTCGTCCGACCAGAACGCACCGCCCTTGCGCCGCCGAGGGGCCCGCATGCACTCCGCCGTTCTCGCCGCCACCGTGGACGTCCTGACGGAACGCGGGCTCGCCGGTACCACCGTCGGTGCCGTCGCCCGCGCCGCCGGTGTCCACGAGACCTCCGTCTACCGACGGTGGGGGACCCGCGAGAAGCTGATCCTGGAAGCGCTGACCGAGCAGGTCGACGCGGCGATGCCGGTGCCGGACACCGGACACGTCCACGACGACCTCACCGCCTACTTCGGCATGCTGGCGCGGCTGCTCGCGACGGCGCAGGGCGAGGCGCTGCTCCGGCTGAGCGCCGAACGCGACGACACCCTGCCGGACAGCCGCCTCCCCTACTGGACCGAGCGCCTCGAACGCGGCGCCGTCATGGTCCGCCGGGGCATCGAGCGCGGCGAACTCGCACCGGACACGGACCCCGGCCTCGTCGTCGAGATCATCAGCGGCGCCCTGTTCACCCGCGCGCTCATCAGCGGCGCCCCGCTCGACGAGAACCTCGCCGCGCGACTCGTCGCCCTCGCCCTCACCGGCGCGCTCCCGCGGCCTCCGGCCGGCACCTGACCCGGTCCCGGGATCGGCTCCCGACCCGGCCCGAAGCGGGTGACCCGGCCCGAAGCGGTCCCGAAGCGGTCTGATTGCCGTCGTCGGTGCGTCGACTGCCCGTTTGTCGGCCGCCCGCCCGCCCGCCCGTCGGGCCGGCTGTCACCTGGCCGCCCGTGAGGCATTTGGTGCGTGCGACGTCCGGTGCGTGCGATCGTCGGGCGAAGGGTCGTTCTCGCACGTGGGGTACGCGCGGAGGACGTACCGGCCGGGCGTGTGCGGGTCCCCGGACATACGAAGTCCGGCCCCGTCCGCTCACGCGGCGGGACCGGACACGGAATTTTCACCCCCTTCGAATTCCCGGGGAAACGGTCGGCCCGGAGCGTGCGGCGGGACCGACCGGGTACCTCGCACAGCCGTCCCCACCGCCGTGCGTCCGGCCGGTCGCCCCCGCCCCGGTCACTCGGAGGGCAGCTTGATCGACAGTTTGTGATGGAACTCGTCGCGCGGGTCGTAGCGCCTCTTGACCTGCTGCAAGCGCGCGTAGTTCTCCTTGTAGTACAGCGTGTACCAGGGAACTCCGGAGGTGTTCCACCGCGAGTCGGCGAGGTCGGCGTCGGGGTAGTTGATGTATGAGCCGTCGTTGATCTCATTGGGCACGGGGACGCCCCCGGTCTCCGCGTACACGTCGCCGTAGAACTTCCGCAGCTTGCCGATGTGGGTGGCGTCCTCGGCCTCGTTCGCCCAGGCCCCCATGAAGGCCGCCTTCATGATCGAGTCGCGCTGCGCGATCGCCGTCGCGTCGGAGTCGACCGTGTTCACCCGGCCGCCGTACCCGATCAGGATGAAGTGGTACGGGTTGTGCTCGCCCCCCGTCGTCAGGTGGCGGTAGACCGTCGCCAACTGCTCCCGCTTGTAGCCCTTGCGCAGGTACGCCGCCTTGATCTTGATGCGGCGCACGTCCTGGCTGCCGATGTCGCCGTAGTTCGGATAGGCGGAGAAGTACAGCCAGGGCTTGACCGACTCGTGGCGCATCGGCTCGATGCCGACACCCTCGCACACCGCGTCGAAGTACCCCTGGATCACGTCCGCCCCGCCCGGGACGGCCTCGTCGACCATGGCGCCGATCGACAGGATGCCGGCGTCGCGGTGCGACGCGTAGAAGAACGCCATGATCTGGGCGCCCGGCGCGCCGGGTGCGCTGTTGCGTTCGAACCAGTCGCCGACGTTGCCGACGATCCGGGCGAAGTCCTGCTCGGAGACCTGGTCCCACGGCCACGCCAGGTTCACGGTGCGCCAGGTGCCCGGCGCCTTCGGCAGCAGTTCGGCCGGGTCCGAGGAGGTGGCACCGGGGGAGCGGACCCAGTAACGGGTGACGACGCCGAAGCTCCCGCCGCCCGCGCCGGTGTGCGCCCACCACAGGTCATGGTGCGGGTCGGAGGGGTCGTCGGTGGCGACGACAGCACGGGCTCGGCCGTCCTCGTCGACGACCACGACCTCCACGGCGCTGATGTAGTCGACGACCGAGCCGAGCCGCCGCGACAGCGGGCCGAAGCCTCCGCCGACGAAGTGCCCGCCCACACCGACCTCGGTGCACTCGCCCGCCGGGAGCGTCACGTTCCAGCCCTTGAACAGCACGCGGTAGACGTGGCCGAGCGTCGCACCGGCCTCGATCGCGAACGCGCGCCGGGCGGGGTCGAAGAACACCCGGGTCATCTCCGACATGTCCAGCAGCACACCACCGTCCGTGGACGCGGCCCCCTCGAACCCGTGCCCGCCGCTGCGCACGGTCATCCGCCGACCCTCGGCGACAGCCCTGTTCACGGCGTCGACGACCTGATCGGTGGTGTTCACCACGCACACGTAGTCGAGGTTGCCGACGAACCGGTGGTTGCTGCCCCGCCGCAGGCTCTCGTACCTCGGGTCGTCCGAGGCGATGACGGACGCGCCGACCACCCCGGCGTACGCCTGGTCGGCATCGTCGGCGCTGCCGTTTCCGGCAGTTCGCCCGGCCTGGGATTCCCGGAACTCCACAGCGGTCACGTTGCTACCTCCAGGGCATGTGGCGGCGACGCCACAGTTCGATTGGTCGTGGTCGTGGTCGTGGTCATGAGTGTGGGTGTGGGTGTGGGTGTGGTCGTCGGTGCGGGCGGCGGGTGTGACCGATGCCGTGTCCGTGTTCCAGCCGGCATCGACGCGATGTGGAGAAGCCTGCCTTCGGGACGAACCCGATGTCTTCTCCCCGCGTGCTGTGTAGCGCGGATCGTGTGCACCGGGCGTCACGGGCGCCGGGTGCCCGGCGCCCGTGATGTGTTGTGCTGCCCGGGACGGCGCCGGGCACGGACGGCGCCGGGCACGGACGGTGTACGGGGTCCGCGTCGGCGCGGGAACACCGCAATCCAGGAGAGGACCGGCGAAGGCCCCGAGTGCCACCATCACAACCGCATCCCCCGAGTCCTGCTGGTTCACGGTGGTACTCGGCACCGGACCGATGACCGAGTACAGGAGGCGTGGCGTGAAGGTTGGCTTGGAACTTGGAGAGTTCGCGTGGGAGGGCGGTCCCGCCCGGATGGGCGAGACGGTCGCCGGAATAGCCCGCACCGCCGACGACGCCGGTTTCTCCCTCATCGGGGTCGGCGACCATCTCTGGCAGGGACCCCACGCAGGCGGCCCCGAGCAGCCGGTGCTCGAATGCTTCACCACGCTCGGCGTCATCGCCGCGCACACGAAGCGTGTGCTGCTCGCCCCGATCGTGGCCGGGGTCCACTTCCGTGAACCGGCCGTGCTGGCCAAGATGGTGACCACGCTCGACGTGCTGTCCGGCGGCAGGGCGATGCTGGGCATCGGCGCCGGCTGGTACGAGGACGAGGCCGTCGGCATGGGGATCGCGTACCCCTCGACGGCGGAGCGTTTCGAGCGGGTCGAGGAGGCCATCCGGATCTGCCTGCGTCTGTGGCACGGCGAGCGGGGCGACGAGCAGCCCTTCGAGGGCGAGCACTACCGCCTGGAACGTCCGTTGAACGTTCCGCAGAGCCTGACCCGCCCGCATCCGCCGATCCTCATCGGAGGCGGCGGAGAGCAGAAGACCCTGCGCCTCGTCGCCCGCTACGCCGACGCCTGCAACCTCTTTCCGTCGCCCGACCTGGCCGACAAGTTGGACGTGCTGCGCAGGCACTGCGACACCGAGGGCCGTGACTACGACGCCATCGAGAAGACCGTCATCCTCCCCGTCGACGTCATCGGCGACGGTGCCAAGGCCGATGAACTCGCCGCGCTGCTGAGGCAATTGTCGGGCCTCGGCATCCGGACTGCGATAGGCATCCTCTCGGGTCCCGAGCCCCTGCGACAGGTCGAGATCATCGGCGAGAAGGTGATTCCCGCGGTGGCCGACGCGTAGCGCCACCGATCGCCGTGTCCGACCCCTTTTGTGCCGGACCACGCCGGCGCCCGGCCGCACCCCCCTTCCGGCCGGTCGTCGTATCCAGCCGTGGTTGCGGCATGTGTCAGTGCCCGTGGAGCGACGTTTCCACGGGCACTGACGCATGCCGGGAACCGCGCAATCTGGAAGTTGTCCGCGTGAATGAACGCTCGGGACGATGAAGCACTGCCTGCCCCCGCACATCACCGTGGGGGTGCACAACGTCCCCATGCATAAGGAGAGTTCCCCCATGCGAGCGTGGCTCGATCGAGGGGTCGCCGTACCCGGCGGCCGTCGTGGAAAGTGGCTGGTCCTCGCGGCCTGGCTGATCGCTGCCATGGCGCTCGGCGCACTGGCGGGCAAGCTGGGCGAAGTCCAGGACACCAGCGCCAACGCCTTCCTCCCGCGCGGGGCCGAATCCGCGCAGGTCAACACGGAGCTGGAGAAGTTCCGCACCGACGACCTGCTTCCGGCGGTCGCCGTGTACAGCACCGAGGGCGCCCTCACCGACGAGGTCCGGCAGAAGGTCGACGCCGACCGCACCGCCTTCGCGGAGATCGCCGTGAAGGGCCAGCAGGTGCCGCCGGCCGTCGCCTCCGACGACGGCAAGGCGCTCATGCTCGTCGTGCCGCTGTCGGGCAAGGACCAGGCCGTACTCGCCGAGAAGGTCGACGAACTGCGCAGCGTCGCCGCCGCGCACGCGCCGCCGGGCCTCGACACCGAGGTCGGCGGCCCGGGAGGCGCCACGGCGGACGCGTTCAACGTGTTCGACACGCTCGACGGCACTCTGATGATGGCGACCGGCCTGATCGTCATCATCCTGCTGCTGCTCACCTACCGCAGCCCGGTGTTGTGGCTGGTTCCGGTCCTTGCCGTCGGGTTCGCCTCCGTGCTGACCCAGGCCGGGACCTACCTGTTCGCCAAGTACGCCGGGCTCCAGGTCGACCCGCAGAGCTCCGGCGTCCTCATGGTGCTGGTCTTCGGCATCGGCACGGACTACGCACTGCTGCTCATCGCCCGCTACCGCGAGGAACTCCACCGCCACGAGGACCGGCACGAGGCGATGAAGATCGCCCTGCGCCGCTCCGGACCGGCGATCCTCGCCTCCGCGGGCACCATCACGGTCGGCCTTGCCTGCCTCGGCTTCGCCGACATCAACTCCTCCCGCTCCATGGGCCTGGTCGGCGTCATCGGCGTCATCTGCGGCTTCCTCGCGATGATCAGCGCCCTCCCGGCGCTGCTCGTCATCTGCGGACGCTGGGTGTTCTGGCCGCTCGTGCCGCGCCACGGCACCCCGGTGCACAAGTCCCGCACGGTCTGGGAGCGCATCGGCAGCTCTGTGGCCGCTCACCCCCGCCGCTCCTGGCTGCTGTCGCTGGCCGTCACCGCTGTGCTCGCGGTCAGTGCCTTCGGCCTCGACATGGGCCTCGCCCAGACCGGCTGGTTCCAGAACAAGTCGGAGTCCGTCGTCGCTCAGGAGAAGCTGTCCGCGCACTTCCCGTCCGGCGCGGGCGACCCGGCGGTCATCATCGCGAAGACGGCGGACGCGGACCGGGTGACGAAGGCGGCCGAGGGCACGAAGGGTGTCTCCGACGTCAAGGTCGTCGGCCGCACCCCGGACGGCGACCGCACCCAGCTGTCCGCGGTGCTTCCGGGCGCACCGGACAGCGACGCCGCGAAGGACGCCGTCAAGAACCTGCGCGAACGCACCGACGCTCTGGTCGGTGGCACCGCCGCCCAGGCACTGGACAAGCAGCTCGCCACCGAACGCGACCTGTCGGTCGTCGTCCCGCTCGTCCTGCTCGTCGTGCTGATCGTGCTGATCTGGCTGCTGAGGGCCCTCGTCGCGCCGGTACTGCTGCTCGCGACCGTGGTCGTCTCCTACTTCGCCGCCCTCGGCGCCGCGAACCTCTACTTCGAGCACGTCATGGACTACTCCGGGGTGGACTGGACGATCCCGTTGCTCGGCTTCGTGTTCCTCGTCGCGCTCGGCATCGACTACAACATCTTCCTCATGCACCGCGTGAAGGAGGAGGCATCCCTGCACGGCCACCGGCAGGGCGTGCTGACCGGCCTCAGCAGCACCGGCGGTGTGATCACCTCGGCCGGTCTCGTGCTTGCCGCGACCTTCGCCGTCTTCGCCGGGCTGCCGCTGGTGTCCATGGCGCAGATGGGTGTGGTCGTCGGCATCGGCATCCTGATCGACACGTTCCTGGTCCGTACCGTTCTCGTTCCGGCTCTGGCGCTCGACCTGGGCCGCCGGTTCTGGTGGCCGGGCGTGCTGTCCAAGGCCACCGCGGATCCGTCCACGGCCCAGGCCCCGTCCACGGACGAGCCGGGGCGAGACCTGGAACGTGTCTGAGGCCCGGTGCTCCCCGTCATGACGGGGTGATCTCGCGCTCCGGGGCGCGGCGGAACACGCCGTGACCCGGAGCGCGCCCGTGCCTCGGAGTGCCCGGCCCGAGTTCGCGGGTTTCCTGCCCGGCCAGGGCCTACGGGTGTCCTGACCGGCCCGAGTCCGTTGGTGTCCTGTCCGGCCAGGGCCCACGGGTGTCCTGACCGGCCCGGATCCGTTGGCGTTCTGCCCGGTCAGCGCACCAGGTCGGACAGCGGAACCCGCGCCGCATCCGTCGCGGACCGTGACAGGTACAGCGCGGTGTGAAAGTACCCGTCGCTCTCCTTGCCACGCGGATCCTCACCCGCCGCGGTGACCGCCTCGACCGCGTACCGCTGCTCCTGCGCACCGGTGAAGCGGCGCTGCGCGAAGGTACGTCCGGTGGCCTTCTCGGTCACCAGGCCGAACTCCTCCAGACAGTCGGCAATGGGCCGGTAGGAGCCCGTGCGCAGGGCGAACGCGGCCACCCATACCGGGCCGCGCGCATTCTCCAGGAGCGGCCGGAAGGTGCGCGGGGACAGGAAGCTCGTCCCGCCGGTGATGGTGATCAGACGGGTATGGCGTACGGCCCGGCACAGGTCCGGGCCGGCCGGCCCGGACTCCAGGTTCTCGGCGAACGCCTCGTCCAGCAGACCCACCGCGCGAGCGTAGGCGATGGCACGCGGGGCGGCGTCGAGCCCGATGACGGGGACCGCGTCGGGACGCCGATGGGCTGCGTAGAACTCCCTGTCCCAATCGATCAGTTCGGCGGTGGTCAGGGCGGCGGCCCGCGCGGATGTGTAGTGGTCGTGCAGATCGTCCCAGGTGAGGTGGTGGTTGAGCAGCGCGGCGTTGAAACCGTACGAGCAGCAGATGTCCAGCACCGTCATCGGCGGGCCCGGTGCGTCCGTCGCGTTCCCGCAGGCGTCGAGCACACGTCGGAAGACGTCCTGCGCATGGTGCGGGGTCCGGTACTCCCAGGGCCCCAGCACACGGAAGTACGCTCGTGGGTCCGGCTGGTCGTAGATGTCGTCGAACGGGGTCATACCTCCGTCGGTGGCCTCGGCGTCTTCCGGGGAACCGTCGACTGCGGGCGGGCCTGAGTGCTTGGACTGTGCAGGAGCCATGGCGTGTCCCTTCTGTTCGATTCGAACCCGGTTCACGGACAGAGTCAACGCCGATCACCGCAATCCGGGAACAGGGCGGGCACGAAACCGGCCGGGCCGAGAACCGGGCGTCGGGCCCGCCTCCGATGCGGCGGAGTGGCGACGGCGGAGAAGGCCGCGGCAGAAGGGGCGGCGCGGCGGAAGGGGCGGCGCGGCGGAAGGGGCGACGGCGGAACTGCGCAGGACGCGGCGCAGGCAATGGACGCGCGAGTGACGTGCGCGGGATGTGCGGAGGCCGAGGCTGCGCGGAGGCATAGGAAGCGGAGACAGCGGAGGCGTAGGAAGCGGAGGCATAGGAAAAGGCAAGGACATCGCTCTCGCTCTCCTTGCCTCTCTCAACGTATAGCGCACTGGGGGGCTTGCGGCAAGACCCTCGTTGTGCCGCAAAATCGGCGGCCGAAAGCTGGAATCTGCAGGCATGGGAGCCGCGAAGTGCGAGTGCTGTTGACGACTTGGGGATCGCGCGGAGATGTCGAACCGCTGGTGGGACTGGCGGTGGCACTGCGCGAAAACGGCGCGCAGGTACGGGTGTGCGCACCGCCGGACGAGGAGTTCGTGGCACTGCTGGCGCGTGTCGGTGTGCCGCTGGTGCCGCTCGGTCCGACGGTGCACTCGGTGGTCGCCGGTACGAGGCCACCGACGGCGGAAGACGCGTTCCGACTCGCCTCCGAGCTGGTCGCGGCCCGGTTCGACACCCTCACCGCGGCGGCGGAGGGATGTGATGCGCTGGTGGCGACCGGCCTGATGCCGGCCGGTGCACGGGACGTCGCCGAGAAGCTCGGCCTCTGCTACGTGCTCGCGTGTTTCCACACCCTCGGACTGCCGTCGCGGCATTTCGCTCCGGGAAGGCGGCCGGGCAAGCAGTCACCACAGGGCGAGACGGACAACCGGACCCTGTGGAAGCAGGACGCCCAGCGGGTGAACGCCCTGTACGGCGAGGCGCTCAACCGCCATCGGGCGGCGATCGGCCTGCTGCCGGTGGACAACGTCCGCGACCACGTCTTCACCGACCGGCCGTGGCTGGCGGCGGACCCGCTGCTCTGGCCGTCGCAGGGCATGACAGACCTCGACGTCGTGCAGACCGGGGCGTGGATCCTGCCCGACGACCGTCCGCTCCCGAAGAAGCTGGAGGAATTCCTGGACGCGGGCGCACCACCGGTATACGTGGGCTTCGGCAGCATGGCTTCGCACGCCCCGAAGGACATCGCCCGGGTGGCCATCGAAGCGGGCCGTGCGTGCGGCCGCCGCGTACTTCTCGCCCGCGGCTGGGCGGGTCTGGCCCCGATCGACGACGCCGACGACTGCTTCGTCGTCGGCGAGGTCAACCAGCAGGCAGTGTTCCGCCGGGTGGCCGCAGTCGTGCACCACGGCGGCGCAGGCACCACGACGACGGCCGCCCGGGCCGGTGCGCCCCAGGTGGTGGTCCCCCAGATCGCGGACCAGCCGTACTGGGCCGCCCGCGTGGCCGAACTGGGCATCGGCGTGGCACACGACGGCCCGAAGCCGACTGTCGACTCCCTGTCCGCCACACTCACGACGGCCCTGACGCCGGAGACACGCGCACGAGCGGTGGCCGTGGCCGAGACCATCCGCACCGACGGGGCAACGGTGGCCGCGAAGCTGCTGCTCGACGGGCTCGACGGGCTCGACGGGCTCGACGGGCTCGACGGGGTCGATGGGGAGGAACCACCCGTGTCCGCGTAGATCACGCGAAACCTGGATGACACATGCCGCACGCCGGACCGCGGGCACCGGACCGATCCCGGACCCTGGACCGATCCCGGACCCTGGACCGGGCTCGGACGTGGGGCCCGAGGTCCGGCAAGCGACGGTGTCCGCCCCGGGACCACTTGGTCGGGTGTTCCCACTCCGGAGCCCCGGGAGGGACCGGAGCCCCGGGAGGGAGACGTACCGGTAGCGCACTCCAGAAGATGGGCCGCCACCGCTGTTGCGCGACGATGAGACGCCCGAGGGCCACGGGCCGGGCCGTGCCCGCTCATGAGGGAGGACATGCCGTGTTGGGCGACGAGGACGGGACGGCCGCCGCACTGTGGTCGATGGCGGGCCTGGGCACCCCGATGGCCGTACGGGTGGCCGCGACACTGCGGATCGCCGACCACATCGTGGAGGGACGCGACACCGCTCGGGAGGTCGCGCAGGCGGTCGGCGCGCACCCCGACGCACTCGACCGGCTACTGCGCTACCTCGTCGTGCGCGGCGTTCTGGACCGTGACGACACCACCGGCCGCTACGCCCTCACGGCCCTGGGACAACCCCTCCGTGACGATCATCCGGCCGGAATCCGGGCCTGGTTCGACATCGAGCACGGCGGGCGCGGCGAGTTGTCGTTCGTCGAGCTGCTGCACAGTGTGCGCACCGGCGAGGCCGCGTTCCCGGTGCGTTACGGACGCTCCTACTGGGAGGACCTGACTGCCGACCCCGACCGCGCCGCCTCCTTCAACAAACTCCTCGGCGACGACGTCGCGTCCCGCGCGCCCGGCGTCGTCGCCGGTTTCGACTGGGCCTCGCTCGGTCACGTCGTCGACGTCGGCGGTGGTGACGGGTCCTTGCTGACCGCCCTGCTCCGGGCCCACCCGGGCCTGCGCGGGACGGTGGTGGACCTTCCGGATGCCGCGCGTACGGCGAAAGCGGCCTTCACCGCGTCCGGCCTGGGAGACCGGGCCGATGCCGTCTCGGGCAGCTTCTTCGACCCGCTGCCCCCGGGCGCCGACGGCTATCTGCTCTCGCTGATCCTGCACGACTGGGACGACGAGGCGGCCATCGCCATCCTGCGGCGCTGCCGCGAGGCCGCCGGGCCCACCGGCTCGGTGTTCGTCATCGAGTCGATCGGCCCGGACGGTGATGCCCCGCACACCGGAATGGACCTGCGCATGCTGTGCGTCTACGGCGCCGGGGAACGAGGCATCGCCGAGTTCTCCGCGCTGGCCGGGACGGCCGGGCTCCAGGTCGTGGCAGTCCACCCCGCGGGCCCGTCCGCGATCATCCAACTTGTCGCCGCCTGAGCAAGGCTGCCTGAACGCAGCAGCATGAACGCAACCGCTCGAAGGCCAACCGTCCGGAGGCCGCCGTCCGAACACGGCCAAGCGTCCGGAGGCCGCCGTTCGAACAACGCTGCCCGAAGACGACCGCCCGGTAGCCGCACTCGAACACAGCCGCCCGGCACCGCGCCCCACAACCACCGCACCCCGTAACCACCCCGCACCGCAAGCACTCCGCAATTACCCGCACCGCAGCATCCCAGCGCCTGCACTGCAAGCACCCCACAACCACCCCACAACCACCCCACAACCACCTCGCAACCACCCCGCACCGCAACCCCGTACGAGCCGCGCACGCCACTCAGAGGAGACCTCCATGGCCGGGCCGGTCCCGTCGCCGACCGAGACGTTCACCGCCCTGGGCACCCCCGACGGACGCCAGGACCCCTACCCCCTGTACGAGGCGATCAGGGCTCACGGGAACATCGCACGGCTCAAGCCCGGCCGGCTGATCGTGACCGGCTACGAGGAATGCGCCCGCGCCCTGCGCGACCCCCGGCTGCACGTCCAGGACGCCAGTAGCTACGACGCCGCCAAACCCGGTTGGCGGGCTCACTCCTCCCTGCGCGCGTTCACCAACTCCATGCTCTACAGCAACCCGCCCGACCACACACGACTGCGGAACCTGGTCGGCTTCGCGTTCAGCCCGCCACGGATACGCGAACTGCGCACTGTCGTCGAGGAGATGACCGATCGTCTGCTCGACCGCATGGCCGGTCTCGGCGCGGGTGGCGCCCCCGTGGACCTCGTCGCGGAGTTCGCCTCACGGTTGCCGGTCGCCGTCATCAGCACCATGCTCGGCTTCCCCGAGGAGGACCAGGTCTGGTTCCGGGACATGGCATCGGCCATCGCCGTCGCCACGGACGGTTTCAGCGATCCCGGCGCGCTGCACCGGGCCGACGCCGCGATGGACGATCTGAGCGCCTATTTCGCCTCGCTCGTCGACCACCGTCGCCGCCACCCGGCCGATGATCTCGTCACCCTCATCGCCGCCACTCACGGCACCGAACCGGGCAGGCTCAGCCGGGACGAGTTGATGGGCACCCTGATGGTGCTGCTCACCGCAGGTTTCGAGACGACCAGCTTTCTCGTCGGCCACGGCGTCCTGCTCGCCCTGGACCATCCCGAGTACGCACAACGCCTGTGCTCCGAGCGGGACTTCGCCGACCCCTATGTCGAGGAGATCCTGCGCTACGAGCCTCCCGTGCACGTCACGAGCCGTCGGGCCGCCGCCGACACCGACCTGCTCGGCACCCCCGTACCGGCCGGCACCGGACTCGTCCTCGTCCTGGCGGCGGCCAACCGGGACGCCCGCCGCTACGCCGACCCGGGCCGCTTCGACCCGGACCGCCCGGCCGGGCAGCCGCTGAGTTTCGGCGCGGGTGCGCACTACTGCCTCGGCGCACCGCTGGCACGCCTCGAAGCGGGGATCGCCCTGCCCCGGCTGATCCGCCGCTTCCCGGATCTGGCCTGCGTCGAGCCGCCCGTCTACCGCGACCGCTGGGTAGTGCGCGGCCTCGACACCCTCCCCGTCGCTCTCGGTACGTCCGTCGTCGCCCCCGTCGCCAGGACCGCCCCGTCTCCGTAGCCGTCGCCCATACGCACCGTCCCCGTCTCCCCACTGGCCGCCTCCCGGGACCCCCGTGTGCCGGCCCCGCATCCATCCCGTGGCCCGGCGCGGCCCGTACGCACCGAACCACCTTGCGCCGCCGCCTCCCCCTCTCCGAACGGACCCGCGCCGGACCGGAGCCGGCCCCACACCGGCCCCACACCGGCCCCACACCGGACCCGCGTCGGGGCCGCCTCGGACCCGCGTCGAGGCCGCGCCGGACCCGCGCCGGAATCCCCGTATCCCGAAGGCAGCCCCGCCCGTGTCGAGGCTGCCTTCTTCGCGTCGCCCGCGCATCCTCGGAACTGCCCCGTTCCCATACTCGGGTTCCGAACGCCGCACAGCATTTACGGAGATGCGTCCGAATACCCCATGCCATGACGATTTCGGAAAGTCGACGGGCCACCAAGGGCGGGCGAACGACACGACGCTGACGGGCCACGGGACGCAGACGCTCCACACGACGCAGACGGGCCACGGGACGCAGACGCTCCGCGGAACACGGGGAGTGTGCCGGACCGGCGGACGACCGTCCCCCGCACGTCGGTGCGCGTCGGCCGTCCTCACTGCCGGAACCGTGTCGGTCCGCGGCCGACGCCGCCGACCGCGGCCGATTCCTTCGAAGGAGACATCTCGTGACAGCAGCACTGAAGATCCTCGCGATCAACGGATCCGAACGGGACGGCAACACCGCCGAAGTCCTGCGGCACGCCGCCCGGACCGCCGCGGCCCGCGGCGTCGACTTCGAGACCGTCGACCTCCGTTCCGTCCGGATGGAACGCTGCGGCCCCTGCGGCGACTGCAACGACCGCACGGTGCCCTGCGCACTTGCGGACGACGTGCCCGGTGTGGTGCGGAAGATGATCGATGCGGACGGCATCGTCTTCGCCGCGCCCGTGCACGGCTTCGGCACCGCCAGCCTGATGCAGACCTTCATCGAACGCGCCGGGGTCGGCTTTCTACGCTTCGACCGGCCGCTGACGAACAAGGTCGCCGGCGTCATCTCCGTCGCCCGCCGCTACAGCTCCGGCGAGGTTTGGGCCCAACTCACGGTGAACGCCCTGCTCAACCGCATGATCGTGGTCGGCAGTGGATTCCCCGCGACCGTGCACGCCCTGCACCGCGGGGATGCCGCCAAGGACGACGAGGGCCTCAAGAACGTCTCCCGCATGGTCGAGCGGATGACCGACATGATGGAACTGCTCGACGAGCACCGACGACTGACGGGCCGCGAGAACACCCTGGCGGCCCACGAGGTCAACGAACGGGTCGGCCTCGCCCTCAACGAGGTCAACGCACAGGTCGGTCTCCCCCTCGACGCGTTGCAGGCGCAGTCGTGAGCACCGCACCCGCACCCGCACGGACCGTGCCCACACCCGTGCCCGCCGCACCCGCACGGACCGTGCCCACACCCGTGCCCGCCGCACCCGCACGGACCGTGCCCACACCCGTGCCCGCCGCACCCACACCTGCCGCGCCCGCCTCCCGCCACGACGCCGCCCCGCAGGACTTCCCCGACACCTACCGGCGCCTCAGCCGCGCCTACCACGACTCGGCCCTGACGGATGCCGAACTGGCCCGCTGGCACCGTGAACGGCTGACCGCCGTACTGCGCCACGTCACGGAACGCTCCCCGTTCTACCGGCGGCACCTGGCTGGTGTGGACATCGACCGGGTGACCCCGCAGAACCTGTCGTCGCTGCCGTTCACCACCAAGGACGATCTCCGCCGGGAGATGCACGACGTGCTCTCCGGCACCCTCGCCGAGGCGAGCATCTACTACGAGACGAACGGAACCACCGGCACCGCCACCCCCTGCCCGCGCGGCCCGAGGGACATCGTGACGTCCAACGCGGCTGTCGAGGAGTCGTGGCGGCGTCTCTTCCGCGCCCGTTTCGGGGACCGCATGCCGGTCATCGGGCTCATGGGGCCGTCCGAACTGTACGCGTTCGGGGACGTGTTCACCGCTGTGGCGGCCTCGCTCGGAGCCTGCCACGTCAAAATCTGGCCGGAGTCGCCCAGGGTCGGTTTCCGCAAGGCGCTGCGCCTGATCGAGGAGCTCGGCGTCGAGGTCCTGGTCTGCGCCCCGGCGCTGTGCCTGAGCCTGGCCAAGGCCGCCCGGCACTACGGCGTCGACCTCTCCAGGCTGCCGGTGAAGTTGTTCCTGGTGCTCGGCGAGATATGCACCCCGCAATTCGCGGCCAACGTGTCCTCCGTGTGGCCGCACGCCGTGGTCCGTCCCGCGCTGTACGGCTCCCAGGAGGCGTTGTGCATCGCGACCGGCACCGATGCCGGCGCACTCCATCTCTCCGGCCTCAACTACCTCGCCGAGCTTGTCGATCCCGACACCGGCACCCCCCTCGCCGTACCGGCCGGCAATCACCCCCACGAGGGCGAACTGGTCCTGACCATGCTGATCGACGGCATCAAACCGCTGATCCGCTACCGCACCGGCGACCTGGTACGTCTCACCCCCGCATCACCCGGATCGGCCCTGCCCGGCCCGGTCGTCGAGGTCGTCGGCCGCGCCGCCGACCGCATCCCGCTAGGAGACACCCTGCTGCGGCCCGCCGAACTCGAAGCCGCCGTGCTGGAACGCGTACGGGGCTGTCTGGGCTACCAGGTCGTCATCGACCATGCCCCCGACGGCGCCGACACCGTCACCGTGCACATGGACCTGACCGCCGACGCCGACCGCACCGCCGTCGCCGGGGCCGTCGCCACCGAGTTGCGGGAACGCACCGGTGCCCACGTCGACATCGCCGTCGACACCGACATCGACCCGGTGACCCACACCGGCTCGTTCGTCAGCTGGAAGGCGGCCCGGGTCCTCGACAAACGCTGCGCACCCGACAGCGCCGCACGGACTGCCCGGCGGATCGCGCACCGCTACGCAATCACCACGTGAACCGAGGAACGAAAGAACGAGAGAACCGAGGAACGAAAGAACGGAAGAACCAAAGGACCAAAGAACCAAAGGACCGAAGGACGAAGAACGAAGGACCGAGCGATGACTGACCGGATTCCCGCACCGGCCGGGGTGCACGTCACCACGCACACGCACAGCCTGCCCCCCATCCCGATGCTTCCCGCTTACCAGGCCCTGGCCGAACGCTTCGGCCCCGACCAGGTCTACCTCCTCGAATCCACGGCGGGCCCGGTCCGCGACCGCAGGTACCAGTTCGTCGGCTTCGGCGCACTGCTGACCCTCTCCGTCACGGACGGGGAGGTACACGTCGCGGGCCTGCCCGCACTGTGCCAACTCCTGCTGGATCGAGCCGAATCCCTGCTCGTCGCCCCGTCCCTCGCATCCGATGGCGGCGGCGACAGTGCCAGCGGCAGCGGCAGCAGCAGTGCCAGTGCCAGTGCCAGCGACACCGAGCACCGGCTGCGGCTGCGCACTCCCCAGGACCTGTGGCCACTGCTGCGCACCGCACAGGCGACGTTCGACGCGCAGGGCTCGGCCGACCGGTTCCGATTCGGCTTCCTCGGCTACTTCGGCTACGACACCGTCCGCTACATCGAGGAACTGCCCCGTCTCATCGACCGTCGGCCCGCGCTGCCGGACGTACAAATCGTCCTGCATCAGGGCTGCGTCATCTCCGACCTGGAACAGCACACCACCGATCTCGTCCTCCACGAGTCCGCGCACTGGCGACCTCTCGACGAGGGCGCGCTCGCCTGCCTCCTGCGCCGGTCCGAGCACACCCACCCCGAACCCTCCGACGACGCCTTCCCCGACGCCTTCCCCGATTCATTCCTCGACTCGCTACCCGAGGCCACCGTCATCGACGACACCGAGCCCGAGGTGTTCGCCGCCGACGTCGAGCGCTGCCTGAAGCACATCGCCGTCGGGGACATCTACCAGGTCCAGATCGGCCACGAACTGGCCATCCGGTCCGCCGCCGACCCGGTCGACGTCTATCGGCGCCTGCGACGACGCAACGCGTCGCCGTACATGTACCTGGCCGGTATCGGCGGGCAGCGTGTCATCGGCGCCAGCCCCGAACTGTTCGTACGGGTCGAGGGCAACACCGTCACCATGCGCCCGATCGCCGGCACCCTGCCGCAGACCGGGGAGGACGACGGGGCCGGGGCACTCCGCCTGAGCTCGGACCCCAAGGAGATCGCCGAACACACCATGCTGGTGGACCTGTGCCGCAACGACATCGGCCGGATCAGCCGCCCGGACACCCTTCAGGTCCCGGACCGGCTCACTGTCGAGCGGTACTCGCACGTCCTGCACCTCGTCTCGACCGTCGTCGGCGAGGCCGAGCCCGATGAGGACGCCTTCGGCATCATCGCCGCGCTGTTTCCCGCCGGAACCATGACCGGCACCCCGAAGATCCGCGCCATGGAGATCATCGAGTCCGTCGAGCGCAGCCGCCGCGGACTGTACGCGGGGGCCCTCGGCCTGATCGATGTCGGCGGCTACACCAACCTCGCCCTGTGCATCCGCACGTTGTTCCACCACGACGGTGTCTTCCGCACTCGGGCCTCGGCGGGAATCGTCGCCGACTCCCGCCCGGACGCCGAATGGCGCGAGACGCTGGCCAAGATGAGTGCCGCCCACTGGGCGGTCACCGGAAGGGAGTTGCTGTGACCGTCCTCCTCGATTCCTCGTATCCGGAGGGTCCGGCACGGCCGAGGGTCCTGGTGGTCGACGCGTTCGACAGTTTCGTCGACATCCTGCGCCAGTACCTCATGTCCGCAGGCGCGGTTCCCGTCATGGTGCGGTCCAACGTGCTGCGGCCGGACGAGGTGCGAGAGTCGGGCTTCGACGCGATCCTCCTGGGTCCCGGCCCCGGACACCCCGACACCTCCGGGCACGTGGAGATCGTCTCCGGGTTTGCCGGCGAACTGCCCCTGCTCGGCGTCTGCCTCGGTCACCAGGCGATCGCGCGCGCGTACGGCGCGGGCGTGGTGGCGGCCCGGCACCTGATGCACGGCAAGACCAGCCGGATCGAACACGACGGCAAGGGGCTGTTCACGGGGCTGCCCCAGGGATTCGAGGCGACCCGCTACCACTCCCTGATCGTCCCGGCGGACACCGTTCCGCCAACCCTGGAGATCACCGCCCACGCCGCCGACGACGGGTATGTCATGGGCTTGCGCCACCGGACACTGCCCGTCGAGTCCGTGCAGTTCCACCCCGAGAGCTTCCGCACCGATCACGGCATGCGCCTCATCACCAACTTCCTCGACGGCGTCCGGAATCCCGCAGCCCGGGAACGACGCACCGTGGCCGTCTGACTCCTCGTCTTCCGCCTCCTCATTCCTTCCCGGTTTCCTCCTCGGCTCCTTCCCCGCCCACGATTCGGCGGCCCGGCGACGCCTGACGCACAACCGCCTGACACACAACCGCCTGGCACACAACCGCCTGACACATAGCCGTACGACGCACAGCTTCATGACGCAGAGCTGCGTGACGCACGACGACTGCATCTCCGCACACCCGGAGATGCGCCACCCCGAACACACGCACGAGGATGGCGACCGAGTAAGTGCCCGACAAACTGGCTCAGGCTTCGACGCACCGCAACGGAGGCGCAGTGGACTTCTGGAACAGCAAGGCGGAGACCATGCCCCGCGACCAGTTGCTGGCCTGGCAGTGGCGCAAGCTCCGGCGGGCCCTGGACAACGCGCGCAGCAGGTCGCCGTTCTGGGCCGAACGCATCCCCGACGGGATCACGTCGCTCGCCGACTACACGGCGCGCATGCCGCTCTTGTACAAGTCCGACCTGCTTGCGGCGGAGGCGACGGAGCCCCCCTACGGCACCTGGCCCTCGCTCGACCCGTCGACGGCCGTGCGCCACCACCAGACCAGCGGCACCAGCGGCAACCCGCCGGTCCGCACGTTCGACACGGAACGGGACTGGTCGTGGTGCACGGACACCTTCTGCACCGCCCTGTACAGCAACGGGGTCCGCTCCCACCACAAGGGGCTGGTGGCCTTCGGCTACGGCCTCTTCGCCGGGTTCTGGGGCATGCACTATGCGCTGGAGCGCATGGGTTGCACCGTCATCCCCGCGGGCGGGCTCGACTCGCGGGCCAGGATCCGCCTGCTCGTCGATTACGGCATCGAGGTCGTCGGCCTCACTCCGAGCTATGCGATGCGGCTGATCGAGACGGCACGGGAGATGGGCGTCGACCTCGCCCGGGACGCCAACGTCCAGATCATCCTGGCGGGCGCGGAACCGCGGTCCGACTTCACGACACGCACCATCGAGGACGCGTTCGGGGCCCGGGTGTTCAACGCCGCAGGAACCACGGAGTTCGGCGGTGTGTTCATGTTCGAGTGCCCCGCGCGGCGCGGCGCCTGCCACATCATCGAACCCTCGGTCATCGAGGAGGTCCTCCACCCGGAGACCAAGCAGCCCGTGGGCTACGGCGAGGAAGGAGTCCGGGCCACGACCGGCCTGAACCGCGAGGGCCTCCAACTCTTCCGGCACTGGACCGAGGACATCGTCGTCAAGCGCCCCCACACCGAATGCGGCTGCGGCCGGACCTGGGACTTCCTCGACGGCGGCATTCTGCGCCGGGTCGACGACATGCGCAAGATCCGCGGAGTGTCCATCACACCGGTGATGATCGAGGACGTGCTGCGCGCCTTCACCGAGGTGAACGAGTTCCAGACGTCGATCCGGCAGGTTCGCGGTCTCGACACCATCCACATACGCGTCGAAGCCGGCTCCCTCTCCGGCCCGGCCGCGGTGGACCTCTGCGACCGCATCACGAAGGAGTTCAAACACGAGACGGGCCTGCGGCCCGAGGTGGAGCTCGCCGAGCCCGGAAGCCTGCCCCGATCGAACTGGAAGGCGGCACGACTGCATGACGAACGCACACCCATACCTCACAACTGAGCAGGAGCAACAGCTGCTCGACATCTACCGTGTCCTGAGCGACCTGGCCCGCACCTGCCAGGTCCCCACCGTCTCCGCCGCCGTCCGCGCGGCCCTGGCCCCCCTCCACACGGCCCTGGACGGCCAGGACCTGGACCACGACCACTACCGCCACCCCGACGACACCCTCGCTTCCTAATGCTGTTGTCAAGCAGCTGTAGTCACTGGGGGTGCGACTTGATAGCACCGTCGGTCACGGATCAGCGCCCACAGAACGTTGACGCGTCGGCGGGCGAGGGCGAGCACGGCCTGGACGTGTTTCTTCCCTTCGGCGCGTTTGCGGTCGTAGAACTTCCGCGAGTTCGGGTCGTAGCGGACGCTGACCAGCGCGGAGGTGTAGAACACCCGCTGGAGCCTGCGGTGGTAGGTGACTGGCCGGTGGAGGTTGCCGCTGACCTTGCCCGAGTCACGCGGTGCGGGGGCGACTCCGGCGAAGGCCGCCAGAGCGTCGGGCGAGTCGAATTCCTCCAGGCCGCCGCCGACAGCGGCGAGGAACTCCGCGCCGAGCACGGCGCCGATGCCGGGGACGCTCAGGAGGATGTCGGCAAGTTCGTGCTCGCGAAACCGGCCCTCGATGAGCTTGTCCATCTCGGAGACCTGCTGGTTGAGGGCCATCACCTCCTCGGCCAGGGTGTGGACCAGCTTCGCGATGGTCTTCTCCCCGGGGACGGCGGTGTGCTGGCGCTCGGCGGCTTCGATGGCCGCCTCGGCCAGGGATCTCGCGTTGCGAACCTTGCGGTTGGCCAGCCATGCGGTCAGCCGGGCGACCCCGATCCGGCGGATCGCGGCCGGGGTCTGGTAGCCCGTCAGCAGCCTGAGAGGCCCGGTGTTGGTCACGTCCAGGGCCCGCTCCAGGGCCGGGAACATGGACAGCAGGGTGCCGCGCAGACGGTTCACCGCACGGGTGCGGTCCTCTACCAGGTCGGCCCGGCGCCCGGTCAGCGGCTTGAGATCGATGGCGGCTTCGTCGCCAGGGCGGATGGGCCGCAGGTCGCGGCGCATCCTGGCCTGGTCGGCGATCACGCAGGCGTCGCGCGCATCGGTCCTGCCCTCGCCGCGGTAGCCGTCCGAGGCCCGGTTCACCAACCGGCCGGGCATGTAGAGGACTTCCTGGCCGTGGTTGATCAGCAGGGCCAGCAGCAGGGCCGGCTCCCCGCCGGTCATGTCGATGGCCCAGGTGACCTCACAGCCGTCGGCCAGGTCCAGGACGTCACCGATCAGCTTCAGCAGCTCGGGTTCGTCGTTGGCGACCCGCCGCGACAGCAGCGTCTTGCCGTCCGCGTCCAGGGCGAGGCCGTGATGGTGGCCCTTGCCGCTGTCGATCCCCGCCCATATCCGGCTCATCGTGCTCCTCACGTACGTGCTCGTTCTGTGCGTGCCACGGACGACCTCGCCGGCATTGCTCTACACAGCGACTTGTTCGCACTTCCTAATCGGCGGCCGAGTCGTCGTGGGGCGCCGGGCGGCGAAGCGAGGGAAGCCACGAGACGGCAGCCGCCTGATAGCCACACCCAGCACCCCTGGGCGACCCAACCCTACGAATGGCTCGATCAACCCGATCAAGACGGTAGAGCCGCCTGATCACTCTCCGCGCTTCGTGATGCGGGCCCAGCGACCGGCGAACGGCGTGGCGAATATGGGGTTCGGGACGCCGGGTGCCGTGCCGGCGCGATCTGGCATGATCGGGCGGGTACACGCCTTCGGACACCAGCGGATGGGTGATATGTCACTTTCGCCGGAATCTTTGAAAGTGATGGAAAATCGCGTCCAGCCGTGAAGAAACCGCAGGTCAGTTAGTCTGCTCCCCGCGCGTGCGGGGATGGTCCCGCCTCCGGGACCACCTGCGCCGAGGGCGCGTCCTGCTCCCCGCGCGTGCGGGGATGGTCCCCTGGCCGTCACCATGCCGGGCGTTGGGACGATCTGCTCCCCGCGCGTGCGGGGATGGTCCCATCCCGCGCGTGGGCCGCTCGTAGACGCGGCGCTGCTCCCCGCGCGTGCGGGGATGGTCCCAGGGTCTGGTTCAGGTCGCGGACGAATTCCGACTGCTCCCCGCGCGTGCGGGGATGGTCCCTGGGCGCGCCAACGTCGACCACCTTGCGATCTCTGCTCCCCGCGCGTGCGGGGATGGTCCCGCCAGCGATCAACTGAGTGCCCGTCACTCTGACTGCTCCCCGCGCGTGCGGGGATGGTTCGACGAGCAGCGGCCGGTAGTACGTCGGCGTGTGCTGCTCCCCGCGCCCGCGGGGCTGGCCCCGGCCTGGAGGGCCGTGGCCAGCCCCGGACGATCTGCTCCCCGTGCGTCCGCCGATGCCCGGCTTACCGAAAAGTCCCTCACGGGCCAAGGCTGTTGGGGAAACAATGGAGTGTGTTGAATTCAGAGGGGCAAGCAGCAACTGAACGGCGAGAAGCGGGGCGAGGGGTGGACACGCAGCTCGCAACTGTGACCGAGTTACTGGGCGTACGGGGCTTCGGCACGGTGCGCAGAAACGTCTACCGGGACGAGAGCGGCGACGGGACCGGTGACATGGGGTGGCTGTGGCTGCGTGCCGACCCACCGTTGTACCCGGATGAGCCGCACGACTGCGTCGTCCGATACAGCGAGGCGGACGAGAACTGGCAGGTCTCCGTGCCGGAAGGGCGAATGCGGCAGCTTTCGGGAACCGACGGTGTCGCCGCGGTTGCCGAGCTTGTCGTCGCGGAAACCCGTCGGCACCTGGACGCTCCCGCCCTGAGCGGGGTAGTCGGGACTCCGGCCGTGCGCGATGTGCCCGAGTGGGCGGCCATGCTCCTCGGCGGTGCCGCGACGTCGCTGGTTCTTCCCTTCGTGCAGGCCATGGTGGAGAAGTCCGCCGACGACGCCTACAACGGGCTGCGCGCCCGACTACGGGGACGCCGTTCGAGTGCGGAACCCGCACCCGCACCTGCACCCGCATCCGACCCTGCAACAGCACCCGTTGTCGTCGCCGATTCGTCGGCACGCGCCGCATCCGAGTATCTCAGCGTGCTCGATCCCGAGGCCGATCTCCACCTCGTCGTACCGGACCCCGTCCCTCCGGACGCGCTGCGCCGACTTGCCGCCATGGACCGGACCGAACTCCGTGGCCGCACACTCGTGTGGGACGAGAGCCGAGGAGAGTGGTTCCGGTGCCGGAGGGCCTGACCCCGGAAAGCTCCGGTGCGAGCCCGGTACTCCGCCGGGTCTCGGCCTATTCCGGCTGCCGGGACCTCCACATCCTGATGGCGGCCGAGGCGGAGCAGGAGGCGGCCGGATCTCTGGAGGCCGCCGTACGTGACGTCCTGTGGAACATGCGGCTGGACGTGCAGCCGCATCTGCGACTCCTCGAACAGGTCGGCTGGCTGTTCTGGCTGCGCGCCACGGCGGACCCGCAACGCAATCCCCGGAACGAACGGGACCTGCACCTGGCGCTCACGTTGTTCGCCCCGTTGTGCGACGCCGAGCCGGAGTCCGTCCCGGAAGCCGTACGCGGAGTCATCCCGCCCTCCTCGCGACCGGGTACACCCCAAGTGCACGGCTGGGGAGATCTGGCAGGCATCCTCCTTCAGGAAGCCGGACCGTACGACCGGACGGCCCAACTCGCTGCCGCCGCCGTGCTACAACTCGGCATGGTCATGTCCGAGACCGATGCGGACCGCGCCCGGTCCACCAGCAATATGGTGCACGTGCTGACCCTGCTGCACGAACACCATGGCGTGCCGGACACCATGACAGGCGCCATCCGTCTGGCCCGGCGACTGTTCTCGGAGGCGGTCGACGGAACTCCCGAACAGGCCGCGTACCTGGCGCGGCTGTGCGACACGCTGCGCGTGTCCTACCTGTCCGGACACACCCCGGACGCGCTCGCCGAGCTCATCGGCCTGACCCGCCGGGCGCTGGACATCCTGCCGAACGGTCATCCGGACCGGCCGGACCACACCACCAACCTCGCCGGCCTGCTGGACCGCCGGTACAAGGAGACGGGCGACACCGACTCCCTGCGCGAGGCGGTGGCCCTGAGCAGGGCCCTGGTCAGGGCACTGCCGCCGGGGCATCCAGCCGTCGGCCGAGAACTCAACAACCTCGCCTTCCACCTCGAAACGCTGTCCGGACTGGACGGCGGGCTCACCGATATCGCGACGCTGAACGAGATCATCGACCTCGGCCGCAGAGCGCTCGCGCCGACGACGGGTCCCCAACCCCCGCCGGAACTGCGCATCACCCTGATGGCCAACCTCAGCCGCTGGCTGCGGTCGCGTGCGCAGCTCGCCTCGTCCGACAATCGTGCCGCCAATGGTACTAACGGCACTAACGGCACTAACAGCAACCAGGGGACTGACGGCACCAAGGGGACTGACGGCACCGATGGCACCGACGGCGCCAACGGGACCTATGACACCGCTGACGCCGACGAGGCGTTGCGGCTCGCCCGACGGGCCTACGACACTTCCCCCGGCCCTCCGACCGGAGTCGTACTGGAAGCACTTGCCAACGCCCTGTGCGACCTCTACGCCCGCTCCGGGGAACGAGACGCCCTCGATGAAGCGGTGGCCCTCCTACGAAAGGCTGTCGACACGGCGGATACACCGTACCGACGCACCACCCGACGCTTCATGCTCGGTGCGACGCTCAACAACCGCTACATCGATCTCGGCGACACCGCGGATGCACACGAAGCGGCTGGGATGCTGCGTGAGGTGGCCAACTCCTCCGGTGCCCCCGTCAGCGACCGTCTGGAGGGCGCCTGGAACGCCGGCAAACTGGCCCTCGCCCTCGATGCCCCCGCCATCGCTGCCGAGGACCTGACTCTTGCTGTCCGTCTCCTCCCGGAACTCATCGAACAGCGGTGGCGGGACGACGACCGGGCACGGCGCCTTTCGGCCTTCGCATCCCTTCCGACGGTGGCCGCCGCGTGCCTGGTATCCACCGGCCGTCCCGAACGGGCACTGGAGCTCCTGGAACAGGGGCGCGGGCTGATCCACGGTGCATCCGCGGCCCTCGCGGGGGGAGAGCTGGAACGGCTGCGTGCCCGTTCGCCCGAACTGGCCACCGCACTCGAAACACTGCCGAACCAGTGGCAGGCCATCGCATCGGAGGCCGACCGAGGGCACCAGTCGGCCGAGCGGAGGAAGCAACTGCTGGCAGAGATCCGGCGCTTGCCGGGATTCGAGGAGTTTCTCCACCCGCCACGCATCGAGAAGATTCTCGCCGCGTGCGAGGCAGGCCCCGTGGTGGTGCCCATGGCGGGCAGGAACGGCGACGACTCCCATGCGCTGATCGTGACGAGGGACGGCGTCCGCTGTCTCTCCCTGCCCCGGCTCACCAAGGAAGCCGTCAAGGCGCTCGGCACCAGCATCGTCGCCGCGTCCGAACGGGCGCTGGACGCCGAACGTGCACCGAGCGAGCGGATGACGGCAGAAGGGGATCTGCGGTCCGGCCTGGCAGTTCTGTGGGACACGGTCGTCGGCCCCGTTCTCGGCGCCGTACGCGATCTGCCGCGCCGCGACACGGACGACCCGGCCGCTCCACCCCGCCTGTGGTGGTGCCCCACCGGCCTGCTCGCCCACTTCCCCCTGCACATGGCGGAGCACCCCGGGGAGGGTTCTGCCTTCGACCTGGTGACCTCGTCGTACACGCCCACGGTCCATGCCCTCGGCCGGGCGCTCCCATGGCGGGCGAGCGCCGGGAGCAGGCCGCTGGTGGTCGCGGTACCGCATGCTCCCGGAGTCCCGGACCTCCCAGGCGTCGACGAGGAAGCCGCCGTGCTCCTCGGTCTGCTCCCGGGCACCCGCCTCCTGCGGGGACAGGCCGCCACGCGCGGGCGCCTGATGGCAGAACTCCGCAACCACGACATCGTCCACATCGCAGGCCACGCCGGACACGATGCCGACCGTCACCACGAGGGCCACCTCGTCCTGCACGACGGCAGGCTGCACTTCGGTGACATCGCGAGTGCCCGTGCCGGAGGCGGAGGGCTTGCCTTCCTCTCCGCCTGTGCCACCGCCCGCAGCCGCCTGGACGTTCCCGACGAGTCGCTGAACCTGTTGTCCGCCTTCCAACTCGCTGGCTACACACACCTGGTGGGAAGTCTCTGGCCCGTGGCGGATCAGGCCGGAGTCCATCTTGCCGAAGCCTTCTACCAGCATCTGATCGGCCACCAGGACACGAAGATCGGCCTTCAGAGCACGGCGATGAGACATCAGCGTGCGGGCGTCGCCCATGCACTGCACCATGCGGTGTCCCGGCTCCGAACCCGCCACCCCGACCGCGCCTCCCTCTGGGCCTCGCACGTACACATCGGCCCATGAACCACGCAACCGACCTGCACGGTGGGTTCCCGACCGGCGACCCGATTCGCCAAACTCGCCCACTTCGCACCGACGTTCGACCTCATAGAGCCGGGCTGCGGTGTCGCGTGAGTACGACGGGATCTCGACGTGCCCAGCCCGGTGCTCCTTGCTGGTCGGACGGCGGGTTCTGCCATCGGACGATACGGCGCCCGCGCGTGCCCTGACTGCGGAATCCCGGTGCGGTCCGCCAGGGTTCACCACCCCTGTCCGAGTCGGGCCGGTCCTGCCTTCCCGGCGCGGATCCGGGCCGGTCATTCCTGAGGTCGGCGGAGGTGCTGCCGGCGGGCTCATGCTTCGATGCGCAGCCAGGTGTTGCCTGCGCGGAGCCAGAGGGAGCCGTCGCGGCCCTGACCGCAGCGCATGACGACTCGACCGGGCACCCGCAGCGGGCGGCGGCTCGTCACTTCCCAGGTGGTGCCGTCGAACTCGGCACGTATGAGCTCGACGGACCGCTTGTTGTGGTTCCGGCGGGTGAGTACCGCACGGTTGCCGCTGACGGCGAACCCGTCCGGTGCGGGTACGGGGCTGGGACAGCTGGTCACATCGCCGGTGGACGGGTTGATCCGCGTCAGGTAGGTGCCCGCTCTGCGGCCGTCGGAATACCAGACGAGCCATACCCGTTCGTTCTCGGTCGCGGCGGTGCAGCCTTCCAATGGGTGGTCGGGCAACCGTCCCCGGGGAGTCCAGGACGCCCGGCCCCGGAGGTTCCAGCCGGCGAGGCCCGCTCCTGATTCGGGGTGGCCGCCGTAGATGCCTTCGTCGCCATAAGCCGTCCAGACGCCCCCACCGATGTCCGTGACCAGGGCGGAGATGTCGTCGCCGACACAGAACTCGGCTTCAGGTGTGCCCGATGGGGAGAACACCACAGCGTTGGGTCTCCAGAGGCTCTCGGCCTCGTTCAGCATCGTACGGCCGCCCACCAGCAGGATTCGGGAATCCGGGAGGAGCGCCAAGTGGCTGGGGCGAATCCGGATGTCCTTCATCGGGGTGCGCCGCTCCTCCTGTCCCGTGATGGTGATCAATTCACCGGTGAACGGGACGTCCGGCCCCCAACCGATCCATCCCTTGGCGTAGCGGGTGTGCTCAAGGGAGCGCCGGTGGACCAGCATGACCGCAAGCTCCCCGGCGGGCCCGACACTCCACCAGAGGGCTCGGTGCCCCCGTCTGGCATCGGCGGCGGGAACGCGCCACTCGGTGTGTATCGCAGCATCGGAACGAGCAGTCGCCGGACGGAATTTCATGGGCGGTCGCCTCTGGGACTCCGAGGGCGGAGCCGCCCGAAGAGCGCCACCTTACCGGCCCTCACCCGGGCCGACTCCGGCGGCCGTCCGTCCGCCGTCCGTCCGACGTCTGTCCAACGGCCTTGTCACAGCCCATCCGGTGCCGAACTGTGCCCTCATCGAAGGCTGCTTCGGGCGAGACGGACGTCGTCGTCCGAAGCGACCGACCGGAAGAACGACGACATCGACGCGTGCGGCCGTGCCCGATAGCCTGGCCACCGGGGGAGGGGGATGCGGTGGTCTTCACATCGGAGCACTCGGGCGAGCGGATGCTCGGCGTCCCCATGGGCGGGACCACCACCCGGGCCCGTGGGCGCTTCATCGGTCACTCCCCGGTGGCCCCGGGAGGAGCGAGGCCGGCCGGCTCCGGCGGTCGGACCCGATGGTCCGGCCGGTCGATCGGCGGGGCCGTCCGCGTCGTTGCCCGCATGGGCGCGTGCCGCTCGTCTCGGGAACCGGGCGGCAGGGCTGGCGCGGTCGCGAGAGGGCGTCGGCATGGTTGAGCCGAAGTACCGGGAGCCGAAGTACCGTACGGCCCGTCAGCGGGACTGGACCTCCCGATGCGGGAGTGCGGTGCTGCCGGCGGTCTTTCTGGTGTTCACCGTCGCTCCGCCGACTGCGGCCTTCGACCCTCCCGCACCGTTGTGGGTGCGCCTCCTCGCGGTCTTGCTGCCGTTTCCGCTGTGGCTGGTGATGTGCTGGATGGTGGTCGATACCGGGGCCGAAGAATTCCCCTCGGTCCTCGCCGGCTGCGTCCATGACGACGAGAGGGCACGATTCGCTGTGGGAAGCCGCTGGCAGGTCTACGAGTTCACGCGCAACCGTCAACGGGTCGCCCTCACCGAAACCCACGACGATGTGCTCCGCGAGGGCTACAACCTCCACGGGCTGCGCATCGGATCGGAAGGAGGCTGCGGGACCGGCCGCGGATCGGAAATCGTCGCCCGCGGCTTCCGGTCCCGTCGTTCCCCCGCCGGGTGCCTGAGCTCATGAGCACGACGTGGGCCGTCGTCCTGAGCGTGGTACTCGGACTGTCCGCCCTGCTGGTCTGGGGCCTGGCGTTCGCCGGCCGGCGGGAATCGAAGTCCCCGCCGGCCCCGCATGATCCGGCCCACTACTTCCACCGGCGCATGGACTCATGGGAACGGGCCCCGGGGACACTCGCCGCATGGCAGGAGGGCGGCCCCGCGGCCACCGACGGCTCGACGATCGAGGGTGTCGAGGTCGCCCGGATCCTCGCGCTCCTGGGCGGCACCGGCAGTGACGACGGAGGGAGTGTCGGCGCACGGCTGGAACTGGCACTGCCGGACGGTTCGGCGACGACCGTCCACACGGAGGTGGGGAATGTCAGGAACGTACGCCCCGGCATGTTCGTGCCGGTCCGTCCCCTGCGGGAGGGGGTCAGCCACGTGCTCGGCGACACCGTCGAACTCGCCTCGGACCTCCGGGAACCGAGCGTCCGCCGCGTACTGCTGGCACACCGACGCCGCCTCGGCCTCCTCGACGAGGAGAGCTGCGACGTGCTCATGAACGGCCGCCCCGAGACCGTGGACGTCGCGGCAGTGCGGCCGACGGGCCGCGTGCGCTCCGAACATGTCGAAGTCGAGGTCACCCACACCTCCGGTGGCAGCGGGACCGCGACGGTACGGGGGTTCCTGCGGCCGGAGGAGATAGCCACCATGCGGCACACCGGCCAGGCCCTCATCGTCCGATCGCCGGAAGGACGGCAGGCTCTGTGGCCCGCCTGGTACTGAGATGACCGACGACCACACCCATGCGCTCCCGGACACGGGGGCACCGGACGCGTTCATGCGCGCCGCACATGCCAGGCGGCTCCGGCAGATGCGTGCACGTCGCCGCATCACCCTGCCTCTCGCCGTTCTCACAATCCTGGTCACCGCCATCGGGCTCATCAACCTCGACTGGGTGTGGTGGATGACGCTGCCGAGCGGCTTCTGCGTGCTGATCCTGCTCGGATGTGTGAACCTTGTCAGTGACGACGAAACCGAGCGCCCCGGCCCCGACACCGCGCTGGAGGTCGCCTGCGTCGTCGGCGTCGAGATCACCAGTTGGGCCCGTGCGGATTCCGGCGGCATCCACCACGTGCGTGTCATCGCCCGTCCGCTCGGATCCAGTACCGGTCAACTCGTGCACGGTTACCGGATCTTCTCCGCCGAACGCGGCTGCCGGATCGCCCCGGGAATGCTGTTCGGCTTCCGTCGCCATCCGACCATGAAGCACCTCGTCTGGATCGAACCGCAGCACGATCCGCTCACTCTGCTCCACCGCCGGGAGGGAACCGGGGCGGCGCCGAACACTCGGCCCGAGGACGCGACCGTCGAGTCCGTCGCTGTCCTCGCCTCCGCCTCCGCCTCCGCCCCAGTCCCCGTCGCCGTCCCCATCCCCATCCCCATCCCCATCCCCGTTGCTGTCGCTGCCGCCGACGAGCACGAGGGAGACTGGTGGAAGACCAGGATCACGGTCCGTACCGACGACGGGACACGGTTGGTCGAGACCCTGGACCGGCTGCCCGAGGAGCTCGGCCAGTTCGCGCACGGTCAGCGCGTACAGGTCATCCGCCACCAGGGCGCTCACGGCACCGCCGCGACCACCTGCTCCATCGTGCCCCGCACTCTGTGATTACGCCGTCCAGGACCGCCGGCCCCAACGAACTACTGTTCCCGGGCATGGGGCGCGTCGGCAATGCACCGAACCACAGCGTTCCGCCTTCTCGTCCCCGTCCCCGTCCCCGTGGGTTCACCTCACGGCCCGATGGGTCACTTCTCGTAGAGCACGACAGCCTTGCCCGCTCCGGCCGGGACGTCGGTGGCGAGGAAAGGTGCCACGGCTTCGCCAACTGCCGCCATCCGCTGCCACAGGCGTGGTGAATGCAGTGGCAGGAATGCGCCGTAGAGCAGAAAGAGTTCATTGCCGACGATCTCGATCTCCGGCGCCTTGCGTCCCCTCACCATTTGTTCGACGAGGCCCGAGGACAGCAGACTCCGCAGGAGCGCGTAATCCGGTTTCCTGCACAACATCCGCATGTCGGCGGGCCCGTCGACGGGCTCGATGTTCCGGAGTCTGCGCGGTGTGTGCCAGCACCTCTTGGTCAGAAGGGTGTGCGGGTAGGACTCACGCAGCGAGAACACGACGTAGCCCGCCTCGCCGCCACCATCTCCGCTCCGCCAGGTCCTCGCCGTGCTCACCCGCAACCGCCTCGGAACGGAACCGCCGCCACCCCGGCCCCCCGATCCGTTTGCCCAACACCGAGGTATCGAACCGTTCTTGTGCCATGGGACGCCACCTCCCCAGCAATTCATCCTGCCCTATGAATGGCAGCAGCGCCCCCCTCCGGGGACACGTCGGTTGCGTGGACGTTCGCGGTGCGCGGAGCCGGAACGCCGGGTGTGTTTCTGAGCGTTCTGGCATGATCGGTCTGGGGTTCTTTCGGCACACCGAGATGTGTAATTGGGTTGAATGTCCGTTTCGTCGAAATCTTTGAAAGTAATGGAAAACCGTGCCCTCCCGCGATAAACCCCCAGGTCAGTTAGCCTGCTCCCCGCGCGTGCGGGGATGGTCCCAGCTCATCCTCGGTGAGGCCGGTGGGGCAGGGCTGCTCCCCGCGCGTGCGGGGATGGTCCCCGTCTCGTGGCGGCCGCGGAGACGGACGCCGACTGCTCCCCGCGCGTGCGGGGATGGTCCCAACGGATGGGTGCTCGCCCCCGAGCATCACTGCTGCTCCCCGCGCGTGCGGGGATGGTCCCATCAGGTCGACGGCCTTGCTGTAGGGGCGCAGCTGCTCCCCGCGCGTGCGGGGATGGTCCCACCAGCAACGGAGCGTGACGGAAGAAGTCCGACTGCTCCCCGCGCGTGCGGGGATGGTCCCCGTCCCGGGGCGCCCCGCCCCGGCGCTACCGTGCTGCTCCCCGCGCGTGCGGGGATGGTCCCGTCACCACCTGGGAAGGCACGCAGGACCCGACCTGCTCCCCGCGCGTGCGGGGATGGTCCCGCCACGGTCCACCTGCACGCGGGGGAATCAGGTGCTGCTGGATGGTTCCGGGCATGACGGAGCCCCATCGTGTTCGGCGCGATGGGGCGACGTTCGTCAGTGGGAGGTGGCCGGCTGACGGTCAGATGGTGCCGAGTTTCCCGGACTTGACGCCCGACACGAAGGAGGCGAACGCGCCGGTGGGGATGTCGAGCACCGGGCCGTTCGGGTTCTTCGAGTCACGGACGGGAACAACACCGTGCGGGGCGACGAGGTTGGTGGCGACCTCCACGCAGTTGCCGCCGTTGTTGCTGTATGAGGACGTGAACCAGGGGGGCGTTTCGCGTTCCAGGTGTCCTCGCATCTGGGATTCCGCGTATGCGATCACGGAGAGGTCCGACAGCGTCAGCAAGTTCATCGGGAGGTCGAAGGGGCGACGTTCCCCTATGTCGTACGGGGCGATCTGGAGGACGGTGTTCGGCAGCTCGGCGAACTCCACCAGACTGTCGAGTTGAGCCCCCATGACCTCGTCCCCGCCCACCCGCCTGCGGATGCAGCTCTCGTCCATCACCACCAGCATCGTGGGAGGACGGGGTCGTGCCAGCGCGGCCTGACGTTCGGCAAGGAACGAGACCCGCTCGGCAGCCTGTTCGGTGCTGATTGCGCCTCGGCGCACGGCGCTGTCCGCCAGCACTCGGGCGTACTCCGGCGTCTGGAGCAGCCCTGGCACAATCCCGATGTTGTACAGCCGGATCTCGACCGCCCGTCCCTCGTGTCCGACGTACTGGGGGAAGCCTTCCAACAGCGAACCGTGCCGGATTTCGCGCCACTGGCGTTCGAATGTGTCGGCTGTGTCCTCGGTCTCGAAAACGCGGTCTGCACTGCGCGAAAACCGAAGAGTCGGAAGCTTCCTACCAGTTTCGACGGCGGAGACATGCGTGCTGGAGTATCCCAGGCGCTCGGCTAACTCCTCCTGCTTCCATCCGCGAGCCTCCCGCATGCTGCGGATACGTGCACCGAAAGCGGCCTGCGGACTGCTCTCGGGGTCCAACTCCTTGCGGTTCAACAGATTTCACCTGACTTTCCGCTCGTTCTCAGCAAGTTGAAGCGCTCCAGAATGTAGGGCAATCCTGAGCCGTCCGGGTAGTCGAAGAACTACGGAGAGGAGTCGTCGTGTCCGTGAGGGAAAGTCTTCCGGACGGGCAGGAAGCCCCCGGCGTTCCGGTCCTCGGCACGCTCATGAGGGACGCGAGCCATGGTGACCGGGTGGGCGAGTTCCGAGGGCTCGCCGGGCCGAACTGGTCCCTGCGACCGGTCGGCGGCGGGGTCGAGTGGGAGGCGGGGCCCGAATGGGTGCGCGCGCTCACCCCCGCCGAGCGGCTGAGCGCCGAGAACGCCCTGCGGAACCTCAGAAGCAGTCGGGGCGGGCTGTGAGCAGGGCCTTTGGCGCCTCCCAGGGGCGGTTCCTCGCCCGGATCCATACGGGCGACGGTCGGGCGGTTGCCCGTATCGGAGTTCACTCCAAAGGCGTACGCGTTGATAGGTATGTCGGCTCATACGTTGCGGTGGGCGGCTCCGACCGGTGGAGGGAAGAAGAAGTGGGGAGAGGTGGGAAGGGCATGAGTACTCGCGTCGGCGATCATCGGCGTCCCGGGCGCCGGACGGACATGAAGGGGAGGACGGAGGAAAGGATGGAAGAAGGGACGGAGGAAAGGACGGAGGAGGGGGCGGAGGAGGTCCCGCCGTTCGAGGTTCCCCATGTCGCTTCACGCAGTACTGATCTCGGTATCCGGCTGGTCGACCTGGCTGTTGAGATCAGTCCGAAGGGGCCCCGGCTCGCCTACGCCGTTCCGAGATCCACGGACCGGGACAGGCACGGGTACCTGTGGCTGCGCATGTATGACGGGCCGGGCAAGGGTCGTCCGGTGTACGACTGCTTGCACTCGGCCCGTCAACGCACCTGCATGGAGGACATGCTGTGCCAGGTGTGTGCCGGGCCGGCGGACCGGAACGGGGACGGCTGGCTGTTCATCGACTGGAGACGCGAGAACTCGCCTCCGACCTGGCCCGAGCAGTCCGTCACCTCCATGCCGCCCCTGTGCGTTCCGTGCGCTCGGGTCTCCGCGTACCACTGTCCGTTCCTGCGGAACAACGAGTACGCGGTTCTACGGGTCCGCAAACCGCAGCTCTACGGAGTGTCGGGTGCCGTCTACAGCTTGACGGCGGAGGGCTGGCAGGAGTCCGAAATCGACAGCTTGACGGCGGAGGGCTGGCAGGAGTCCGAAATCGACTACTTGGCCGAGTACAGCAAGCCTCGTATTCCTGGCATGCTCGCCTCCCGTCTGCACCGGCAGTTGCGCGGTGTGACGGTCGTGGCCCTCCCGTAGCGGGACAAGGCCACCCGTTTGCGAAGCCTCCCGCTTATGGAGCCGCCCACTACGAGGTGCCCGCTTATGAAGCCGCCCGCCCCGTCTCGCTGTTCAGACAGGTCCGGTCCGGTCGGTCCCGCGTGGTCTCGGAAGCAGTCGGGAACGGTGTTTCATGACGTGGCTGGGGGTGGCGGGGCAGAGGCGGCGGGGGCAGGGGTACCCGGGCCACCGTGACGTCACCGGTCGAGGGATCGCCGTGGTTGTAGAGGACCGCGGTGCCGTCGGGGGTGAATACCGGGTGCGGGTGCCGGGGGTGCCGGTCGGCCTCGGTGCGTGCCAGGGGTGTGCGGGTGCCGGTGGCGACGTCCACGAGCACGATGTCGGACACCTGTCCCGCGTTCTGCCAGCCCCGGCCCGGTGCGTCGAGCGGACCGGAGCTGTCGACGACGGCCAGCCGCCCGTCGCGGCTGATGTCGCAGTGCCAGTCCCGTTCCCCCTCGCTGACGAGCCGGGCCGGCCTGCCGTCGGGGTGGAGCATGTACAGGCCGCGCGGTCCTGCCTCGCTCTCGCCGTACGCGCACACCACGGCGCCCACATCGTGGAACATCCAGCGTTCGTGGCCCACGGCGAGCGTTCCGGCTGGTGCTCCGGCGCGCGTTCCGGGGCGCGTTCCCCCGTCCGCCGCCTGGTCGAAGACGCAACGGCCCTCCGGGTCCCGTGTGCGGTGCCGAGCCCAGATCCGGTCGGCGATCTGCTGGGAGGGCCCCTCGTGGGCGAAGGCCAGCCACGATTCGTCGTACGGGCTGTACGCCGGGTGGTTGGCGAACCATGGCTTGGTGAACAGTTCGCCGACCCTTCCGGTGGACACGGAGATTTCCAGGCAGGTCACCGGTGTGTCCCGGCCCTCGGGGTGTTCCATCACCACCACCCGATCTCCCGCACCCGTGAGGGAGCACAGGTCCTGCAGGGTGTGCCCGGGAGCGGCCGTGTACAGCCGCTCGGGGACACCGGAGTCCAGATCGAGAACGTGGAGCGCACTGTTCCAGACCCAGGCCACCCGCTCGGCGGCCAGGGCCACGTCGGGCCAGAGCAACTGCTCCGGCCCCGAGGCGCTGGGCGGCAGCTCGCACAGGGCGCGTGCGGCACGGTCCTCGCCGCGCCAGCGGACACTGGTCAGCCCGATGGCACCGGTGACCGGGGAGTGCCGGGTCAGCACCACCCGTTCACCGGCGGCGTGGAACCCGTTGGTATGGGGGTAGGGCAGATGGGCGCCGCTGAGGAGGAGAGTCATCGCACGAGCCTCGCGGACCGGAACTGTGCGGGGTTCTTGGGAGCCGCGCCGACTCCGGCCCCCCACTGGAGATAGCCGTCCCGGGCGTCGGGGCCGGTGCCCGCGTCGGCGTCGTTGACGAGGAACGACAGCCCGATCGTCCCGGTGGGCGGCTGGTCGAACCCGAGCGAGGACCAGGGCACCGCGAGCCGGTACGTGGTGGTCCGGGCCGCCTCGTCGCGCACGGCGGAGACGTCCGCGCCCGGTGTGGGCCCGGCCTGCTGCCCCGGTGGGGCGGTCCAGGTGTACGCGACGGGGCCGCTCGGCAGCAGCGCCGCGCCGACCTCGACCCGGGTGCCGCCGAGCGTGCCGGGGAAGTCCGAGTAGAGGTCGTACTGGATGGAGTCGACCTGCCAGGCCGTCGAAGGGTCGGTGCGGGCGGCGTTGTGCACGTCGTCCCTGATGACCGCGTCCAGGATCAGGTCCTCGTCCGTGTAGGTGTAGCGGATCGTCCCGGAGAGATCGTCGGGGCCGGTCCTGGTACCGCCCCGCAGACCCACCCAGTCCCCGAGGGTGTTCAGGTCCATCGGGGCGAGGGTGGTATCGCCCGCGCGTTCCACAGGACTGAAGCTGAGCGAGCCCGAATCCGTGGCACCGCCGGTGGTGACGGAGTAGGGGTAGGAGACGAACTGCGCGACTCCGGACGGGAGTTCAATCGTCCTCTCGGACGATTGCCCGGCGGGAACCGGAGCCGGATCCGTGATCGTGCCCATCCAGGGTCCGACTCGCCAACCCACCGGCGCAGGTGTCAGAGCCCGGTCCGGGTCGTTGTTGGTGATCTTCACGGTGAGGCCCCCGCCGCTCCTGCGGATGTCGGGTCGTCCGGTCACGGTGTACGGCTCGACCACCTTCGTCGTGGTGCGCAGCCGGGCCAGCTTGCCGAAGGACGCGTTGACGTCGCGTACGCCGGTGGTCGCGGTGGCGGGCACCGTCAGCGTGAGCGAGGTCTTGTCGCCGGGACGGGTTCTCAGCGTGCCGTGCACGCCGTCGATCGTGACCGGCAGCCGACGGGGCAGCGCGCCCGTCCCGGTGCGGTCCGCGGTGACGGTGACCTTCAGGGCGGCGCCGGTCACCGACTGCTCCGTCGTGCTCAGCGAGAGCGGCGAGTTCGTGACTGTCACGCCGGTGACCGGCCCTTCGAGGAAGACGGGGCTGCCGTCGAGGCCGAGCGTGACGCGTCCGGCCGTCGGGACGAGCGTGCTCCGCTTGCCGAACTGGTCGGTCAAGGTCAGGGGCCTGTCGGTGGCGACGGAGACCGTCTTCGGCGAAGTGGCCCACAGGGAACGGGTGGTGGTGCCGTACGGGTAGATGTGGACGGCCGGGTCGCCCGCGCTCTCCCGTTCCCCGAGCGGCTTGCCGGCGGTCTGGCGGATGAGGACGGCGTTGGAGACGGCGGCGGGTTTGGGGGCCAGTCCCTGGACACCTGCCCCGGCGCGGCGGAACAGGCCGAAGCGGTGTTCGCGTTCACCGGAGTCGGTGCCGTCGTCGAGGAGGTCGTACCAGAAGTACTTGTCGGCACCGGCCGCGCGGGCCAGCGTCTGGGCGCGGATCAGGTAGTCGGCCTGCTGGGGCTCGCTCCAGCCGCCGGTGTGCGTGGGCCAGCCGTTCTCGGTGACCCAGACCGGCATCTTCTTGCGCGCCTCGACCTTCTTCACCAGCTGCGCGAACTCTCCGAGCGCCTTGATCTCCTCCGGCGGCGTGCCGGGCGCGTCCGCCGCGTTGGCGTAGTAGTTGACGCTGAAGGTGTCGAGGTGGTCAAGGCCGCCGCGGGCGATGAAGTCGTCATGCCAGGCGAGCTGGGTGCCGGCCGAGGTGGGGCCCACGATGTTGGCGCCCGGCATGGCCTGCTTCACCGCCTTGACCATGTCGATGTAGCACTGCGCGGTGATGCCGCAGGCCCCATCGTTGAACCCGGTCCCGTTGAACTCGTTGTAGACGGAGAAGTCCTTGGTGTACGGGGCATAGGTGGCGGCCGCCGCCGCACCGAACCTGGCGAAGGCCGCCAGCCCCTCGGGTGAGCTGGGAGTTTTGCCCCCGTCGTAGAGAGGATTGCGGTAGCCGAGGATCGGCATGGTCCTGATGCCGCGCCCCGCCGCGCTCTTCAGCCCCGCGTCGAGTGCGTGGGAACCGAAGTCGTAGACACCCTTCTGCTTCTCCACCGCCCAGTTGGCGTCGGATCTGACCTGGCTCCAGCCCACGGTGGCGGCGGAGTCGAGCAGGGTGTCCTCCCACCCCGGCTGCCAGCCGTAATGCATGGCCACGGCGTAGTACGGGTCCTTGGCGGACGGCGGCGGGGTGACGACACCGAACGAGGTCGTCCGCGTCACCGGGGCACCGGAGTCGGCGGTGGCGGTGAGTGTGTAGTAGCCGGGGCCGAGATCCCTGATGTCGAGGGCGGCGCTGCCGTTGGTGACCTGCGCCGTGCCGGACTTCAGCGGCACCCCGTTCGGGTCGCCGATGGTCCAGCCGACCCGGTCGGCCGCGGAGGCGAAGGTGATCGGCCCCTGATCCGCGCCCTGGGCGAAGAGCAGACGGCGTGAGGTGATGTCGAGCAGCGGGGCATCGGTGAACTCGACGGATATCCGACTGAAGCAGACCGGAGGCATGTTCTCGGCCGTCGCCTGCACATCGAGCCGGAAGTCGGCGCCGTTGGCGCGGTTGGCGAACTTGATGTCGCCGAGCTCGAACTGTTGGCTGCGCCAGGTGCCGGTGCCCTTCAGCGCCGGGCCGGACACGCCGGTGAAGGCGTTGGACTGTGAGTCGTACTGGAGATTCATGCCGATCGCGGCCGCGTCGAAGTAGTCGACCGTGACCACGGCCCGCTTCGCCCCCGCGGGGACGGCACCGGCCGCCACATCGACGTACAGGTACCGGTTGTACGGATCGCCCGACATCGTCCAGCAGCTGCGCCCCGCCTGTTCGCGCACCGCGTGGGCGGGGTCCTTGTCGCGGTCGCCGGGCCAGGCCCGTTCGATGCCCTCGTACACGGGCTTCGCGCCGAGCACCGCCGTGGCACGGTCGGCCTGGGCGGGCCGGGCATGCGCCTGCGTGGCTGCGGGGGCCTGTATCAGTGTTGCGGCCAGGGCGGAGACGGCGAGCGTCGTGAGCGTGCGACGCAGCCGGGTGAGCGGTCTTCTCGGTGGTGCTCCGGACATCATGAGGCCCTTCTCGCGGAGTTGCGGGGTGCCGAGCCGTTCTGTGTGGGGGTGTCGGTTCCGTACAGGGGGTGCCAGTTCATGGCAGTGGTGTCAGTTCCGTGTGGGGGTGTCGGTTCCGTACACGGGTGTCGGTTCCGTGGGGTGTCACCGCTGCGCCCGGTCGATGAGCGGGCCGACCCTCCGGTCGGCCTTCTCCAGCTCGGCGGCCGGATCGGCGTTCTCCCGGGTCAGTACGGCCTGCACGGCGCTGTCCAGAGCGGCGTACAACTCCTGTGCGGCGACGGGGGGTTCGACGACGTACTTGGTGGTGTCGAGGCTGTTCACGTACGGGGCGAAGTTCTTCAGCGGCACGTTGGAGTGCTTGCGCTCGGCCTCGGCGGCCGGGCCGGAGACCTTCGCGTCGTAGAAGGGGAGACCGGGGACTCCGGCGGGATTCCTGTCGGCGGCGATCTGCTCGGTGCGCTGTGCGGCCAGCGCGGGGTCGTACTTGGTCCTCAAGTAGAAGAAGTCGATCCACTTTGCCGCGGCGCGACGCTGCGCCGCGTCCGCCTTCGGCGAGACGACGGCGACGCCGCCGCCGAGGAGGGTGGCCTTCTCGCCGCCGGAGGGAAGCGGGGCCTGTCCGTAGGCGCCGGGCCTGCCGTGGAACTTGGCGACATAGGCACCGTAGGTGCTGGGCGAACCCAACAGTATGGCGACCTTCCCGCTGGCGAAGTCACGGGTCAGGTCGTCGGTACCACGCAGGTGCTGCTTGCCCATCGACCCGTCGGCCCACCGCATGGCCTTGAGCAGGTCGAGGGCCTTGCCGGCCTGGCCGTCCCGGAAGGCCGTGGTCTGTTTGCCGTCCGCCTTCTTCTCCATCCGGCCGCCGTAGGAGTACGTCATGGTGGTCAGCATCCAGCCGCCGGTGTTGTCGACGGTATGCATGCCGAATCCGGGCACACCGGTCCGGTCCGTGATCGTCCTGGCCGCGGTGCGCAACTCGTCCCAGGTGGCGGGCGGCTTGTCGGGGTCGAGCCCCGCCTTGCGGAACAGTTCGCGGTTGTAGACCAGGCCGACGGAGTACATCTCGGTGGGAATCCCGTACACCTTTCCGTCGGCGCCCGTGACCGGGGCGAGCAGCCGCTTGTCGAACTCCGTGCCGTGCGGCAGTTCCGCGATCTCCTTGCTGAGGTCGGCGATCTGGTGCCGTTCGATCATGTTCGGCGGGTAGGTCAGTGGTACCCGGAAGACGGTCTCCAACTGGCCGGAGGCGAGACGCGCAGGAAAGGTCTTGGCGTCCCACAGCGCGTCGGTCGGCTTGATCCTGATGCCCGGGTTGGCCTTCTCGAAGGCATTGACCTGCGCAAGGAAGTCCTTCCGGCCGGCCGGAAGTGTGGTCGGCGGCATGCCCGCGACGGTGATCTCCGTCCTGCCGTCCGCGCTCCCTCCCCCTTCGCCACTCCCACAGGCGGCGAGGGAGACAACCATGAGCAGAGCCGCACCGACGGCGGAGACGTCCCGCCGTCGGCTCCTGATCCGACTGCCTGCTGATCTGCGCGTGGGTTCGGTCATCATGGCTCCCCTGAAGGTGGATCGGGCTGAGCAGAAGCTAGCAATAGCGTGTTAACGCGTAAAGATGTTGGCGCCAACTCGCCTTGATTGGAGTCAAAGTTCGTGCAGTTAACGCGTTAGGGGTGCTGTCCTTCGTCGTCGCCCACCACTTGGACCGCAGGCGCGTGAGCCCCTTCTGTGCAGGAGGGGCTCGGAGTTACCCTTAGCGCGTTAACGTGTCAGGGAATGAGTCGGTGAACGATGGGGGCAGCATGATCGAGGCCGAGCGCGAAGGCACCGGCCAGAACCCGCTCTACCGGATGGTGAAGCAGGATCTCGTCGCGGACATCGACCGGGGCGCCTACGAGCCCGATCAGCCCTTCATCAGCCAGCGCGAGGTCTGCGAGAGATTCGGCGTCAGCTCCACGACCGCCGTGCGGGCCCTCAACGAACTCGTCACCGAGGGCTACCTGGTCCGGCAGCGGGGGCGCGGAACGTTCGTGGCGGAGCGGCGTTCGCCGCCGACCGGTAACGGGACCGGGGCGCGTGAGCGCTCGGTCGCCTGTGTGATGCACGGCCACGGCGCGCACCAGTCGGACGTCCTCGACGGCATCGAGTCGGTATGCGGCGAGGAGGGGCTGCGGATGTTCCTGTCGAACTCCAAGGGCTCGAAGCGGGCGGAGGAGCACTCCCTGCGTCAGGCGCTGGAGTCGGGCGCCGGGGGTGTTGTGCTCTACCCCGTCGACGGCGGCTCGGATTCACCGGCGCTGGCCGAGCTCGCACGGTGCGGGGTGCCCGTCGTCATGATCGACCGTTACCACCCCGAATCCCCGAGCGATGCCGTCGTCTTCGACAACTACGCGGTGGGATTCGGGCTCACCGAGCACCTCATCGAGCGCGGTCACCGCCGGATCGCCACGCTCTGGGACGAGACCGACGTCACCAGCGTGACGGAGCGGCTCACCGGACACGTCCAGGCGCTGCGAACGCATGGCATTCCGGTCTCACCCGAACTCACCGCCCTCACCACCTATCACAAGCTGCCCGACGACCGTCGGCTCGCGATGCTCTCGGCCTTCCTCGACCGCCCGGAGCCACCCACCGTGCTGCTCTGCGCCAACGGCCACACCCTGGCGCACGCGGCCCGGGACCTCTCCGTCCTCGGTCTTGAGGTCCCTGGCCAGATCGAACTCGCCGGCATGGACGACGCCGGCCCCTTCGACCTGCTTCCGCTGACGCTCGCCGCCGCCCGCCTTCCCTCCCGGGAGATGGGCCGCCGGGCGATGGAGATGCTCGCGCAGCGCATCCGGAACCCGGACGGTCCGCACGAGGTCCGGCACATTCTGCTGCCCGTCGAGATCCGGACGCGTGACTCCGCGCAGGCGTATCTGCGGGTGGTCGGGGCCGGATCTGCCCACCGCGCGCGAGCGCGTTAGGCCGAGACCGTTGCCGTCCGTCGTCCGTCGTCCGTTGCCCGTCGTCCGTTGCCCGCCGTGTGCCGTGTGCCGTGTGCCGTGTGCCGTCCGCCGTCCGTCGTCCGTCGTCTGCCTCGCGGTCCTTCTGCCTCGCGGCCCCTCCGTATGGCGCTCTCCTCCGGAACTCACCCTCCGGAACTGTCCTGACGAGGCACGCGCCACGTGCGACGTGCGACGTGCCTGACGCGTCCGCCGTGCCGCCGCCACTCGCATGGCCTTCTCGCGCCGGAGCGGAGGCGTTGCGGAGTACCGTCGGCGGGGCTCCTTCGCCGAACGGGATGCCTGAGAGGGGACGCCTGATCGGGGCGCCTGAACGGAGTGGCCGAAGGGGATGCTCGACGGGAACGCCCGAACGGAACCCGTTCCCGTCGCCGCCGATCCGGCCCCGGCCGAAGAAAGGTGTCGCCCATGTCGCTCTCCGCACCGGCCGACGTCGCGCCCGACGACGCCACCGAAGTCCTCAAGGTCCCTGACTTCCGGCGTCTGTGGGCGGCGAACGGCTTCCGGTACGTGGCCGCCGAGGTGGCTTCCTTCGCACTGCCGGTCACCGCCCTGCTCCTGCTGCACGCACAGCCGCTGACGATGAGCCTGATCTTCATGTGCAGCAGGGCGGGGTTCCTCACCATCGGGTTACCGGCCGGGGTGTGGATCGACCGCCGACGCAAGAAGCCTGTCCTGATCTGCGCCGACATCGTGTACGCGGCGGTGTTCGCCAGCGTGCCGATCGCGTACTTCCTCGATGTGCTCACGGTTCCTCAACTCGTCGTGGTGGCACTGGTGGTGAGCCTGGCGGGCGTATTCTTCGACGTGGCGCACAACAGCGTCCTGCCGTATGTGCTTCCCCGGCGGCGCATAGCCGACGGCAACGCGCGGTTGCAGAGCTCCGAGACAGCCGTCCGGGCCGTATCCCCCGGCGTCGCGGGCATGGTGACACAGGGTGTGGCCGCCCCGGTGCTCTACTGCCTGGCAGCAATCGGCCATCTCATATCGCTGCTCCTGCTGCGGCGGATCCACCCGCAGGGCGATGTCGCCCGGGGCAGCGCCGGAAGCCGGCAGAGATTCGGACAGGAGATCACGGGTGGGGTCCGCGTCCTGCTCCGGCAACCGCTGCTGCGGCTGCTGCTCAACCAGGCCGCCCTCAACAACATCGGTGCGGGCATTCTCCTGCCGATGCTGCCGGTCTTCCTCCTCAGGGAAATCGGGGTGGCCACCTGGCTGTACGGACTGCTGTCCACTCTCGGCGCCGTGGCCGGCTTCTCCGCCGCGCTGGTGGCGCCACGACTGCGTCGGCGTTTCGGAGAGATCCGTATGACGTTGATCTTCTCCGCCCTGGCCCCGGTCGCCGCGCTGACGGCGCCGCTGGCCGGGGTGTTCCGTCAGGCGGCGGTGCCTCTCCTCGCGGTGGCGGAGGTCCTCATCGGCATAGCCATCGTCGGAAGGTCCGTCTCCGCCGCCGGGATTAGAGCACGGGTGACCCCCGACGCGTACATGGGCCGGGTGACGGCGGCGTACGGCGTCGTCACCCAGGGTGCCACTCTGCTCGGGGCGCTCCTGGGCGGACTGGTCGCCGACCGGTGGTCCACCGGTGCCGCCCTGTGGGCCGGCGGGCTGGTCATGGCCCTTCCCCTCGTCCTGCTGCTGGTCTCGCCCCTGAGCCGCCACCGCACACTTCCGGCCGAGTGGGAAGTATGACCGCCCCGTTCCTTCGCCCCCCCCACACGCACACATTCGGGCAACCGCCCCGATGCTGGAACGACCGGTTCCGATGACCGGTTCCGACGACCGGTTCCGACGGCCGGGCAGCCACGGTGAGCTCCGGAGCGCCGCACGAGCCGCTCCGCCGTGCGGAGCCGGGCCGGACCGTTCCGTTGCGCGGAGCACAGGGGGACCGACACGCGTCGGCTCCGGTGACCGAACAGGGCCCGGACCAACTGGTCCGGACCCCGTGGCTGTTCGTGACGCGGCGGGTGCGGGGCGAACTCCGGGTGTTCGGCGTTCGACGCGGCGCACGGCCTCGTCGGCGAGGCCGTCAGTTGCGGTGGGTCACTCCGTCCCGGTGCGCGCAGGCGAGCGGGGGTGGGCGGGTGCGGGCGCGGCGGCTTGGGCGGGGAGCGGCGTGCGGCGGGGCTGAGGACCCGCCGCACGCAGCCGCCGTTCCAGCGGGTGTTCCACCCAGTGGTAGGCACAGCCGGCCAGGGCCTGGCTGACCGCGATCACCGCGAACCAGACGAGGGCGATGTCGAGGAGGCCGTCCGGGCGGCCGTGGAGGCCGAGCCAGGTTCGGATGACGATCTCGTGGATGAGGTACCAGGCGAACGACCAGTGGCCGAGGCGTACGGACCACCGGCCGGCCAGCCCGGTGCGGCGGCCGTCGAGGTCGGCGCGGGCGGCAGCGGCGACGAGCAGCGCGAAGAAGGGGGTGGCCAGCAGTTGCGAGGCCTGGTAGGGGCCGTACCAGAGCGCGTCGGACACGGAGTTGCCCCAGGGAATCAACGCGAGGTGCCAGGCGGCGACGAGCGCCACCGCGGTCCACAGGCCGACGGGGGGCCGCCAGCCGCGGGCCACCGCGAGGCCCGCGGCGACCCCGAGCACGAACTGGAGCATGCGCGTCAGAGGCAGGTAGTCGACCAGCCACACCCGTGTGGCCACATCGGTGACAAGGGCGCCGCTCAGCCAGATGGCAAGTACTCCGACGCAGGTCAGCACCCAGATCCAGCGTCGGCCGCGGCCCGAGCGGAAGACCGGGAGGACCATCAGCAGCGGGAAGACGAGGTAGAACCACGCCTCGTCGCTGAGGGACCAGGCCGCAGGGTTGGCACCCTTGTAGTACACGGCATCGGGGATCCAGGCGTGCACGAGGAACAGGTTCGCGATCACGGCCTTCGCGGACACCGCCTTGCCCAGCCAGAGCCACACGCCGACGGACAACGCGCTCGTGACCACCATGAGCGGCCAGATCCGGGCGAAGCGCCGCCACAGGAACACCTTCGCCGGGACCACCGCCCCGTCGTAGGTCCAGGCCAGCACGAAGCCGGACAGCACGAAGAAGAAGGTGACTCCGCTGCGGCCGTACCAGACGGCCGGGCTGAGCCCCGGTATCTCCCCGATCTGACGGGACAGGTGGTAGAGGACGACCAGCAGGGCCGCCCAGAAACGAAGTCCCGTCAGGGACGGGAGCCGGTCGCGACCGGACAGGGGCGCCCCGGCCCGGGGCCGGGAGTGAGTCGCATCTTGCATCCCGCGATTATCGGTGCACCGACAAGGACCTGATGAGGGAGGTCCGTGGTCCGGGACCGGCGGGCGCGCCCGGGGTGACGGAGGCCCCGAACCGTGGCACGACGCGCCCCGGCATCAGACACGGTCGACGGCGCCCGAGCTCCCGGTCCCAGCCGCGCTCCCAGTCCCAGCCTCGGTTTCAGCCCCGGTTCCGGTTCCAGACCCGGTCCCGGTTCCAGACCCGGTCCCGGTCCCGGTCCCGGCCTCGACATCGACATCGACATCGACGGGATTGTCTTGATGTGCGTTCTCGCGGCGGGGGAGCAGCAGCGGGGTGGCGAGGAGGAGGACTCCGGCCGCGGCGATCGCGGTGCGGGGGCCGATGACGGCGGCGAGCACGCCCCACAGAGCGGTCAGGGCCGCGATGGCGGCGCTGCTGCTGACCGACCATGCGGAGAGGGTGCGGGCGATCCGGCCGGGGTCGGTGTGGTCGAGCCGGTACGTGGCCAGTACCGGATTGAACACGGCGCAGCTGGTCACCAGGCCGAGTTGGATGACAATGATGAGGACGATCCCCGGCACACCGGGCTGGACGAATGCCAGGCCGGTCGACCAGCACGCCCGCAGCGCCCCGGCGGTGAGGAGCACCCTGTGCCTGCCGAACCGTGTCACGAGCCGGTGCGTCAGGCGTGAGCCGATGAGGCCGCCGATGCATGGGGCGGCGAAGACGAGACCGTACTGCCACGGGCTGAACCCGAGGTGGCTCAGGAGGAGCACGGCGAGCAGCGGCTCGGTCGCCATGATCAGGCCGTTCGCCGTGATCGAGTTGAAGAAGAGCGGTCGCAGCACGGGGTGGCCGAGGATGTGGCGCCATCCTTCGAGCAGGTCGCGCGCTCGCAGTCGTGGCGCACCGGTCCGTGCGGGCGGTGGTGGTTCGGTCCCGCCGATGGCACGGATGCCCAGTGCGGAGAGCAGGTAGCTGGCCGCGTCGGCCAGCACGGTCGTCATCGGGCCGAATGCCCCGATCGCCGCGCCACCGAGCGGCGGGCCGAGCATGGTGGAGGCCCATGTCGTGGATTCGAACCGGCTGTTCGCGACGAGGAGGTCCTCGCGCGGCACGAGAGTCTTCAGATATGCGCCGCAGGCAGCACCGAAGGCGATGTTGGCCGCGGCGACCACGACCGAGACGACGAGGAGCTGGGCGAAGGTGAGCAGGCCGAACGCGAACGCGGCGGGGACGCTCATCGTCGCCGCGAACCGGACGAGGTCCGCGGTCACCATGACCGGTCGCTTGCGGCGGAACTCCACCCACGGGCCGAACGGCACCGCGATCACGGCCCCCACCGCCCGTCCCACGGCGGCAAGTGCCGACACCTGGGCCGGTCCGGAATGCAGCACGAGGACCGCGATCAGGGGAAACGCGCCGAAGGCGAGCGATGTGCCGTAGGAGCTGACGGCGTACGCCGCCCACAAGCGCCCGAACCGATGCCCCAGCGCACGTCTGCCCGCCGTACCCGCCATACCCGCCGCACCCCTCGTCGATCCGAACGATCACCCGCCGACCACCGGCAAGCATCCAAGCGGGTGGCCGGCGGCGGGATCAAACAACCGATGAGCTGTTGGCGCACAACCAATCGTTGTGCCGATACGCTGACCGGCGTGGATCTCGAAGCCGTGCGCACGTTCGTGGCCGCCGCGGACGGGGGACGGTTCCAGGACGCCGCCGCCGAACTGTCGGTCACCCAGCAGGCCGTCTCCAAGCGCATCGCCACCCTGGAGAAGACCCTCGACGCGCGACTGTTCATCCGCACCGCGCGAGGGGCGAAGCTCACCATCGACGGGCAGGCGTTCCTGCCCCACGCCCGCGACCTCCTACGTGCCGCCGAACGGGCGGTCGCGTCGGTTCGTCCCGGCCGCCGTGCGCTGCGCATCGACGTGATCGGCCGACGGCTCGCCCCGGCCGCACTGCTGCGCGACTTCCACCGCGCGCACCCCGAGAGCGAACTCGATGTCGTGACCCTCTTCGACGTCGACGCGGCCGTCGAGGCCATCCGGTCCGGCACCATCGACGCGTCCTTCCGCGCCGTCACCATGCCCGGTCGGCAACTCCCCGACGACATCGGCGCCGTCCGGGTCCACGACGAGCCCATCCAGCTCCTCGTCGGGCCGGATCACGACCTGGCCGCCGCACGCACGGTCACGTTCGCGGAACTCGTCGGGTACCGCATCTGGATGCCCGGCATCGTTCCCGGAACCGAGTGGGCCGCCTACTACGACGCCCTCGCTGCCGCGTTCGCGCTCACCATCGAGGTCACCGGGCCGGACTTCGGCGCCGAGCCGCTGCTGGACGCCCTCGCCTCCTCCCGGTCACTGGCGACCTTCGTCGGCGAGCGGACGCATCTCGTCTGGCCCGCCGACCACGGCCTGCGGCGTATCCCGGTGCGCGATCCCGCTCCGGTCTACCCACACTCCCTGCTGTGGCACCGCGACAACCGGCACCCGGTGCTCGACGCCCTCCGCGACCACTTCCGTTCCGGTCGGTCGGCCCGCTCCGTCGCCGGGCCGACCTGGACACCGAGCTGGGCGTAGGGGCGGCGGGGCGACTGCCCGGGGGCTTCGGCCGGGGCTCCGACGGCGGGGCGGCCGGCCCCGGCGGAACGGGGCGGGGCGCAGAGGGGGGCGGGGGTGGCCTGGCACTTCGACACCGATGTGCCAAGGGCCGAAGCTGCCGTCGACGGCTCGTACGCACTGCTGACGTCCGTCCCCGCCTGTCAGACGGGCGCCTGGCAGGCCCGACCCGTGAAGCCCGGGGCCAGAGCCTGCCGCTCCCCGTATGGTGCGCACGTGACCAAATCGATTGAGCTCGTAATCTTCGACTGCGACGGTGTCCTCGTCGACAGTGAACGCATAGCCGTGCGCGTCGACGCGATGGTTCTGGCCCAGCTCGGCTGGAAGCTCACCGAATCCGAAATCATCGACCGGTTCGTAGGCCGAACGATGACCTCGATGAGGAAGGACATCGAGGCCCATCTCGGGCGCAGCCTTCCACCCACCTGGGAGGAAGAGACGGAGAACCGGTATCACGAGGCTCTCCTGGCGGAGCTGAAGCCCGTCGACGGCATCGTCGAAACGCTGGACGCCCTTGCCCACCTGCCCGCCTGCGTCGCTTCCAGCGGGAGCCACGGCAAGATGCGACTCACCCTGGGAATCACCGGACTCTTCTCGAACTTCGAGGGCCGCATATTCAGCGCCACCGAGGTCGAACGGGGTAAGCCGGCGCCGGATCTGTTCCTTCACGCCGCACAACGCATGGGCGTCGCCCCTGATCGATGCGTGGTGGTGGAGGACAGTCAGTACGGCGTGCAGGCGGCCCGCGCGGCGGGCATGCGCGCCTTCGGCTACTCCGGGGGGTTGACCCCCGCGCAGTGGCTCGAAGGACCTGACACCGTGGTCTTCGACGACATGCGCACACTCCCGGCCCTCCTGGCAGCGGGCTGAACAGGGCACCGGATCGTCTCTCGGCACCACCGGCCGGCCTTCATGATGGGGCGACCTGCGAAGTACGGGCCCAGGTCGTGTCCGGACACGACCTCACAGGGCACTACACCTGGCGCGCGACGGCGACGGCGACGGCGAGGGTGAGGGCGAGGGACGCGGCCGCCAGAACCAAGTAGCCGCAGGGAAAGGCGATGTTGCCGTATACCCGGGCACGGATATGAGCGGCGACGGCGCCGAGGAAGAACAGGACGAGCCCGCTCGCGGCGGCGACGCCGACGACCGGGACGCCCACGAGTCCGAGCAGGAGACCGGCGGCCCCGGCGGCCTTGAGCGCGGCGAGCCGCGGAAGCCAGGTTCGGGGGACCCCCACCTCGGCCGAGTTGGCGAGGACGAACTCGGCCCGCGCGAAATCGGCGGCGGCGATCCCGGCATTGGCCAGGATGGTGATGACGGTGATGACCGCGTAGGCGGTGAACATGTGCCTCGCCTTTCAGGGGAGCGCTTCGTGGGTCCGGCGGGCGCGGCGCGCCCACCTCGACAAGCGTCTCCATCGCCCCCGAGTGGCGTCCAATCTGCATCTATAACCTGTAGGCATGGATGTGGACACGCGGTTGCTGAGGTACTTCGTCGCCGTGGCGGAGGAAGGGACCCTCACCCGCGCCGCGGAACAGCTGTTCGTGTCCCAGCCGGCACTCACCAAACAGATCCGACAACTGGAGACCCGGCTCGGAGTGCGGCTGTTCACACGGTCCCGCACCGGCATGACCCTCACGGAGGCGGGCCGCGTCCTGGCGGAGCGGGTGCCCGCCCTGCTGGCGGACTGGGACCGGGTGCTGCGCGAGACCAGGACCGCCGACGGCCGGGCGTCCCGCTCGCTGCGGGTCGGCTTCATGGCCAGCGCCGCGAACGAGGCGACCCCGCGCATCATCGCGGAGTTCACCCGTCGTCGGCCGGGCTGGCGGGTGGAGATGAGGCAGGCCGCCTGGTCGGATCCGAGTGCCGGGCTCGCGGACGGGAACGTCGACGTGGCCGTGCTGCGGCTGCCCTTCCCGGGGCAGAGTGCTGTGCGGACGGCGGTACTGTTCACCGAGCCTCGCTGGGTCGCCCTCTGCGACGACCACCCGCTCGCCGCACGCGACGTGATCGCCTTCCGGGAACTGTGGGACGAGCCGTTCGTGGCTGCCCCGTCCGAGACCGGCGGATGGCGCGACCACTGGCTGGCCGACGACGAACGCGAGGGCCACCCGGTCCGCGTCGGCGCCGTCACCGATCAGCCGGACGACTGGCTCAGCGCCATCGCCAACGGCTACGGCGTCGCCCTCGCCCCCGCGTCCGCCGCCCGCTTCTACGCCCGGCCCGGCGTCACCTACCGGCCCGTCGGCGGCGTCAGTCCCAGCCGGGTCGGGGTCGCTTGGGCCCCGGACCACGACAACGATCCCGTCGTCCAGGATTTCGTGCGGTGCTGCCTGGACGCATCGGAGCCGCAGGAGTCCCCCGCCTGATCCCGCACCGGCGCCGACCGCCCGGCGCCGACCGCCCGGCGTCGACTGCCCGGCGTCGACTGCCCGACCGCCCGACGCCGGCCGCATAGGCGCCGGGGGACTGGCGCCGAGGCACCGGTACGAGGCGCACACGAGCGGACCGTGACGCAGACGACCGGCACGGGTGCAGACGACCGGACTGTGGTGCCGGTCGGGAGGGACATCTCAGGCTCAGGCGAAGTCGGTGGCCGGCTCGGTGGCGTAACGGCTCATGGTCCGGACGGTCGCCTCCGGAGTCAGCGGCTGCCCACCGGCGATCATGTCCCGCAGGTCCCGGAAGTACTGCACGTACAGGTCCGGAGTGAAGGTGCTGAGCATGACGGCGGGCCGGTCGGTCGTGTTGGCGAAGGTGTGGGGGGGCTCCGGGCGGGACCATGACGAGCGTGCCCGCCGTCGCGTCGTAGTCCTTGTCCCCGACCGTGAACCGCACCGTGCCGGAGATGACGTAGAAGCCCTCGTCGTGCTGGGCGTGACGGTGCTGCGGAGGTCCGGGGGTGTGCGGGGCGAGAACGGACTCGGCGATTCCGAGACGGTGTCCGGTGTTGCTGCCGTCCTCCAGGACGCGCAGTCGCGTGGTGCCCAGGAGGATCGTCTCGCCGTCGTCCGGGCCGACCACCGATACGGCGGGGTCGGCGGACGGTTCAGTGGTCTTCGGTTCGTCGGTCATGCCTCGATTCCACCGCCGGGCACGGCGTCCGTCCAAGACCCGTTCCGCCGTGTCGATACCGCGCGGGTATCGTCGCAGCATGGAGTTACGCACGCTGCGCTACTTCGTGGCGGTCGCCGAGGAACTCCATTTCGGTCGGGCCGCCGCCCGGCTGCACATGAGCCAGCCGCCGCTGAGCCGGGCGATCAAGCAACTGGAGACCGAGGTCGGAGCCGCGCTGTTCGAGCGGTCACCGGCCGGTGTCGTACTCACCCCGGCGGGGGCGGTGCTGCTCGACGAGGCGCGGACCCTGCTCGACCGGGCCGACCGGGTCCGTGTACGCGTGGCCGCGGTGGTCGGCACGGCGACCCTCACCCTCGGCATCCTGGGGGACGGAGCCGACACCCGCGTTCACCGACTCGCCACCGCGTACCGCCACCGACACCCGCACGTCGAGGTCCGCATCCGCAAGGCCGATCTGACCGATCCCACCTGCGGACTGCGCGCCGGGCTGGTCGATGTCGCCCTGACCCGTGGCCCGTTCGACGAAACCGGCCTGACAGTGCACGAGTTGCGCACCGACCCGGTGGGCGCGCTGCTGCGCGCCGACGACCCGCTGAGCCGTCGCGACAGCCTGCAACTCGCCGATCTTGCCGACCGCCGCTGGTTCCTCTTCCCGAAGGACACCGATTCGGCCTGGCAGCGGTACTGGAACGGCGGCACCTCTCGTCAGGGTCCGGTGGTGCGCTCCGTCCCGGAATGCCGACAGGCGGTGCTCTGGAACGGGACGGTCGGCATGACACCCCTGGACCACGAGCCGACGGAGGGACTTGTCGTGGTGCCGCTGTCCGATGCGCGGCCGAGCCGTACGGTGGTGGCGTGGAAGGAGGGCGCGAGCGACACGAACCCGCTGATTCGTTCGTTCGTCCGGGCCGCAGCTGCTTCCCACCGGGACTGAGCACCGCGCGGGGGCCGTGCCCGTCCCGCCCGTCCCGCATCCGTCAAAGACCCCACGCCGACGACCCCACGCCAACCGCACCGCCCCGACGACGCCGTGTCGACGACGCCGTGCCGACGACGCCGTGCCGACGACGCCGTGCCGACGACGCCGTGCCGACGACGCCGTGCCGACGACGCCGTGTCGACGACGCCGTGTCCTGCACGGGTTCTGCCGGAACGTGCCGCTCAGCGGCCGTCGCGAAACCGGTCGCCCCGGTTGTCGCTCCCAGGAGATCCTTGGGCATGGAGTTCCTCTGCTACCACCGCGACCGACCCGGATCCCTGCCGCTGCGCGACGAACTGCTGCACGAACACTGGGCGTACATGGACGGTTTCGCGAAGGAGATGATCGCCCGTGGCCCGACCTTCACCGACGACGGCGAAACCCCCACCGGAAGCGTGCACATCCTGAACCTGCCCTCTCCCGCCGCAGCTCGCGCGTTCGCCTTCGACGAGCCGAACCAGCGGGCCGGGGTATACCGGGACGTGCTGTTGCGACGGTGGCGCAACACGCTGGGGCGCACCATGTGGGAATTCCCCGGCGGCAGGGAGGGCGGCAACCGGTATCTGGTGCTCGGCCTCGGCGCCGGGCCCGCCGCCGACATGGACCTGCCGCCCGGCCGGGACGAACTGATCGCCTACGGGCCGCTGCTGTCGGACGACGGCGCCGCCTGGCTCGGCACGGCCGCCCTGGTCCGGGCCCCGGACCCGGTCGCGGCACGTGCCGTTCTGACCCCGGACCGGTACGCCGACGTCGAGGTCCACACCTGGCAGTTCGGCGGTCGCCCGTCGTAGTCGGGGAGCCCCGGCGGCTGCCGTCCCGGGGCTCGTTCGTCACTCGTCGTCGATGCCCTGTACGTCGACGGGCCGAGTCCCGTCGAAGGTCACGAGGATGCCGTGCGGGTCGCCCATGCGGAGCCCGCTCTCGGCGAAGCGGATCGCCCAGCTCCCATCGGCCCACACCGTTGCCTCGGGGGCTCCCAGCGGTGGCTCCGGACGGTCCAGCAGGTCACATTCCTCGGCAGTGAGTCCGAAATGTTCTTCCCGGAGCCGGGTACGGCAGTATTCGACGGCCCGGTCGACGAAGGCGTCGAATCGGCTCACGACATCGTGGGCGCGCCGGAGGGTGGCCGACAGCGGCGGGGCGGGCGGCTCGATCACCAGATTGACCACGCCCGGCGCCGTGCCCGCCGGTGCCGGGAAGCAGCCGGTCCAGCAGGTCAGCGAGGGAGGGCCCGCCACCCGGCTCAGCGCGATTCCGGCGATGTGCAGGGTCGCGGGCAACTCCGCGTCGCCGCCGGGCTCCCCACCGCCCGAGTGGCTCGGCGGTACTCCGTTGTCGGACATTCGCCCAGGATAGGCCGGACCCGTGCGGACCCCGTGCGGACCCCGTTCGGACTTGTTCGTGGCCGACCGCCGACCGCCGACCGCCGACCGCCGACCGCAGGGTTGCGGGGTGATTCGCTCGGTCGGTTCCCACCCCGTTCGAGGCCCCTTGTGCGCACGGTATTTACACGGCCTTTATTTGAACACTTGAATATCTGCGGGCGCGGGGTGAGGCTTGTCCCCGATCCGCCGCGGATCACTCGGACTTGTGAGGAGAAGGCATGCACATCCTTGGTCTCAAGCGGGCTGCGGCCGGTGTCGCGGCCATGTCCGCGGCGCTGCTGATCGGAGTCATGCCGGGGGCGGCGTCGGCGTCGTCCGGTCCGGCAGCTGATGTGGATCCGTCGCAGTGCGGTGTCGCGGGCAACATCTGCGTCTGGGAAGGTGCGTTCACGGACCGGTGGGCCCTGTACGAGGACATCGGCACCGAGTGCGTGACCGCCCCGTTCGGCGTGCTCGCCACCCTCAACATGACGGACCGGCAGGTGGACTTCTACCGGAACGCCGACTGCACGGGTGCTCCCGCCCACAGCGAGCCCCCCTCGGGTCTGCACTCGTGGAAGAGCATCGGCGCGCTGTACAGCTTCCGAGTCGCCTGACGGCCGGACGGCCCGTCCCCTCGGCCTGCGCCCCGGACATCGCTGGGGAGCAGGCCGAGGGGACGGGCCCACGCCGTCACCGGGACGGTCGCCCCACCGCGTTCTCCAGAGCCGCGCCGGTGTAGACCTCCGCGTCGGCGAAGTACTCCACCCGCAGGCTCCGGGGGCTGCGCACGCCCGCCTCGACCCGGTCCTTCTCGTACGCGTCGAGAAGTTCCTGTGCGTCGGCCGTGGCCCGCGCGAACCGTTCGGCCGGCTCGGCGCCGTCGCACAGCACATCGGCCATCGCCCGCGTCATCACGTCCTGCGCCCCGGCGAAGTCGCCGAACAACGCCCCGCGGCACGGCGGGGCGCCCGCGGCCTGGCCCTCGGGGTGCGAGTCGAGCTGCTCGCCGGCGAGCCGGTGGTACGGGTACTTCTCGAACCAGCCCTCGTCCTCCAGGAGTTGGTGCGATGCCTTGGTGACGGGCACGAAGCTGCCGGCGATGTGCCGGTCGGCGGCGTTGCGCGGGTTGTTCAGGAACTGCATGAAGGCCAGCGCACCGTCCTGGGTCGCCCGGTCCAGGCCGTTGGCCAGCCACAGCGACGTACCGGCGATGATGTTGCCGCCGAAGGTCTCGCCCTCGCGGTGCGGGAAGCGTCCCACACTCATCTCGAAACCGGCGTTCCCGGCCGCGGTCGCCATGTAGTTGAGGTCGTTGGACGAGGTGATGCGGATGGCCACGTCCTGGTCGGCGTACGCCTTCAGGTTCCCCTCCCAGTCCGGGATCTTGCCGGTGTAGAGGTAGTGGCCCTTCCGGTGCAGGCTCTGCCACCAGGTCACCCAGGTCAGCATCTCGGGCGACGACAGGTCGAGGTGTGCGGCACGCCCGGAGCGGCCGTTGTCGTGGTCGGCGAGCAGGCCGCCCTGCACCGCGAGGGCCTCCTGGAAGAACAGGCCGTGATTGGCCCAGGTGACACCGTGAGAGGGGCCGCCGGACAGGGCGGACACGGCCTCGCACGCCGCCTCGATGCCCTCCCAGGTGTCCGGCAGCTCCGTCACACCGGCGGCCCTCAGCACCGTTGCGTTGCCGTAGGTGAGCATCGTGGTCACCACGGCGGGCATCGAGGTGAGGTCGCCGTCGTACGTGTAGTACTCGCGCACGGCCGGGAGCAGGTCGTCGGTAACGACCGGCTCTCCGAGGATCTCGGTGCGGCCCGCGATGGCCCGCTCCACCGAGGTGAACATCGCGCTGCCGTCCGCACGCCGGGAGTCCCGGGCGGCCTGCGTCACCGCGAAGTAGTACTCGGCGACGGCAGGCATCCGGCCCTCGTCGGCGGCCTGGGCGATCTCCCGCGACATCATGCGGAAGTCGCGGCCCTCGATGTTGATCCGGTACTCGGGGTGCGCCTTCTCGAAATCGGCTCCGAGCCTGTGCAGCCGGTCCATGTAACCGGGGAACGTCAGGTCGGCGACCCATACGTCGATGACGGTCGGGGCGGTCATGCGATTCCTCATCTCTGTGGATACCCGGAGCGGGGAAGTGGCCGGGGGAGGGGATGCCGGGGAGGCATCCGGGGCGGGGCGGTCCGCCGGATCAGGCCGCCGCGGCCTCGGACACCAGCGACCGGGCGAACGCGCGGATGTCGCCGACCAGAGCCGAGGGCTGTTCCAGGGCCGCGAAGTGGCCGCCGTGCTCGAACTCCGTCCAGTGCGTGATCGTGGGGAGGTCGCGGTCGGCGAAGCGGCGGATCGGTACGAAGATGTCGTGCGGGAAGACCGCCACTCCCACCGGAACCGTCAGCGGCGGCGGCACGGCCCCGGACGCGGCCTGCCGCACTTCCTCGGCGCCCTCGAAGTAGTACTGCGCGGACGAACCGGCGGTGGCCGTCAGCCAGTATATGGACACGATCGTCAGCAGCCGGTCGCGGTCCACGGCCTCCTCGGGCAGCTCCTTCGAATCGGTCCACTCGGCGAACTTTTCGACGATCCAGGCAAGTTGGCCGACCGGTGAGTCGTTGAGACCGTACGCGAGGGTCTGCGGGCGGGTCGCCTGCGTCTTCATGTAGCCGGACAGCTCCGCCTCGAAGCGGGACAGCTTGCCCAGGCGGGCCAGGTCGGTCCCGTCGAGCCCCTCCAGCTCCGAGGGGTCACCGGAGGGGAACGTCATCAGCATGTTCACGTGCACACCCAGCACGTGCTCCGGGTCGGTCCTGGCCAGGGCCAGGGAGATGACCGCGCCGGCGTCCCCGCCCTGCGTGATGTACCGGTCGTGGCCGAGCCGCCTCATGAGCTCCGCCCAGGCCCGCGCGATCCGGCCGGTGTCCCAACCGGCCTCGGGCAGCGGCGTGGAGAAGCCGTACCCCGGTATGGACGGAATCACCACGTGGAACGCCTGGGACGGGTCGCCGCCGTGAGCGCGCGGATCTGTCAACGGGCCGATCACGTCGAGGAATTCGACGACGGAACCGGGCCAGCCGTGTGTCAGCAGCAGCGCGGTGGCATCCGGCTCGGGGGAGCGCACGTGCAGGAAGTGGATCGGCGCTCCGTCGATCTCCTCGACGAACTGCGGGTACGCGTTGAGGGCGGCCTCCGCCGCACGCCAGTCGAAGGAGGTGCGCCAGTACTCGGCGAGCTCCTTGAGATAGCCCACGGGAACGCCGCGGCTCCAGCCCACCCCGGGCAGTTCGTCCGGCCAGCGGGTGGCTTCGATCCGGCGGTGCAGATCGTCGAGCTGGGCCTGAGGGATGGCGATGCGAAAGGGATGCATGAGGGCTCCGGAGTCCAGACTGTGGGTGCCGTGGTGATCGGGGAGACGACGGGAGTGGCGGGCGTGGCGGGCATGGCGTGAAGGACGCGGATGTCTGGGCGCGTGCGGCGGCGGTGTGCGACGACCGGAGACATCCGGGAACGGCCGGAAGCCGCCTAGCACAGCGGGGGTGTGCTCCGCCGTATCGTCCGACGCGGCGAGAAGGAGCCGCATCTTGAGGATTGCGGCGTGTCGGCGGATGTAGGGGCCTACGTGGACGCCGGGACGCCGGGGTGCCGGGGTGCCGGGGTGCCGGGCGTGGTGCCCGGGGCCGGCGCCCGGGGCGAGCCCTCGGCGATCCGAGTGGGATCCGAGGCGGAACCGAGTGGCATCCGAGGCGGATCCGAGTGGCATCCGGGACGGATCCGAGTGGGGTCCGGGACGGATCCGAGTGGGGTCCGGGACGGATCCGAGTGGGGTCCGGGACGGATCTGCGAGAGACGATACGGCGACGTGCGTTACAGGGCAGTCCAGAAGATGCGCGTCCTTCCGGGGCCCTGAAAGCATCCGCACGAGGCGAAGGTCCCCGCCCACCGGCGGACCGGGCCGTCGTGGCAACGCACCCCGCCCGGATCACCGCTCCTCCGCCCGTACTACCGCTCTCCCCGCCCGGACCACCGCTGCCGCCGCCCGCTCCCCGTCGCACCCCCGGAAAGGAAGCGCACATGAACGCTCCCACCGCCCACCCGGCCGTCGCGCTCGTCGGCGACTTCGTCGCGGCGCCGCACGCCGAGCGCGACACACGGTTCCGCGCCCTGGTGGACGCACTGTGGTCGGACGGCAGGGCCACCGACGCGGCCCTGCCCGCCGTACCGGCCCTGGTGCGTGCACTCGCCGACAGCGGTGAGGAGCGGCAGGGACACCTGGCCATCCTGCTGGGGCTGCTCGCCGAGAGCGAATACCCCACCCTGGACGGGCCGTTGGCGACCGCCGTGGGCTCGCACCTCGACCTGTACCTCGGACTCGTCCGCACACCGGGCGCGGGCCGTCCGCTCGTCCTCGCCCTCCTGTACCTGCTCGCCCATTTCCCCCACCGGCGTGCCGACATCCTCGCCGCCGTCTCCGGTCTCGGCCTCGACGCGGAGGACCTCTCCCGGCTCGACCGCGGCGCGAGCCTGCTCGACCCGGAGGACCCCGACCTCGGCCGGGTGTGGCCGTCGCCGTCGGCGTGGACGCTCAACGAGGACGAGCGTGCCTTCGACCGTTCCTGGATCAAGGCCCTCACCCCGCAACAGCTCGTCGCCAACTGGGACAACGACACCCGCACCGTCCACGGCTGTGCCGGGGCACGGGCGTACTGGGCGGTGTGCAACGGCGACCCGGTCGAGCTCCCGGCGGCCGGTGTCCCCGAGGACCGCGCCGGGCGGACCGCTCCCGCGGTGGACGGTCTGTTCGCACCGCACGAGGCCGCCCTGCGCTGCCCCGCCTGCGCCGGACGCCTCGACACCGGCGGCGACACCGCCCGCTGCACCGGTTGCGGCGCGCGCTACCCCGTCGCCGGCGGCATCCTCGACCTGACGACCGTCGTCGGCGCCGACGACGACACCGACGCCAACGCCGACTTCCTGGAGAAGCTCTCCCGGGTGCCCAGCATGGGCCTGTTCTACGAGGCCGTGGCCCGCCCCGCCTTCCTGCGGGTCTCCGGCTCGAACTGGGGCGGCGCCGTCACGCCCGACGACGAGGACCGCTACATCGCCGAGCACGTCCGGCCCGTCGACGGCCCGGTCCTCGACCTGGGGGCCGGGGCCGGACGCTGGACCGCCGTCGTCGCCGAGACCGTCGGCGCCGAGCGGCTCATCGCACTCGACGGCGCACTGCCCATGCTGAACGTGCTGCGCGGACGACTGCCCGATGTTCCCTCCGTGCTCGCGGGGGCCTCCCAACTCCCCTTCGCCGACGCCTCGTTGGGTGCCGTCGTGTGCTGGAACGCGCTCCAGGCCTTCTACCACGACGCCGCCGCGGCCATCGCCGAGGTCGCCCGCTGCCTGCGGCCCGGGGGCACCTTCACCCTCATGACCTTCCGCCGCTCCGACGACCCGGTCTACGGCTACTTCCAGCGGGCCCACCGGTTCCCGCAGCACCAGGGCGGGTTGCAGCTGTTCGACGCCGACGAGCTCAGGACGTGGCTCGCGGACGCCGGACTGACCGTGGTCGAGGACAGCGGGCCCGGCACCTTCGTCTTCCTCAACGCGGTACGGGCATAGACGGCGGACACCGGCAGCGCGCGAGGCACCCGGACACGGAACCAGAGAGGACGCACCCAGACATGACACTCCCCACGGCCCACGAACCCGTCGTCGGCCTCCCGGGCAGTCCCGCGTACGACGAGGCGACACGCGTGTTCAACCTCGTCGCGCCCGCCCGCCCCGCGGCGGCCGTCACCGCCCGCGGCATCGAGGACGTCCGGCTCGCCCTGGCCCGTGCCCGCGCCGACGGGACCGGGGTACGGGTCCACACCACGGGCCACACCTCCGCCGCCACGCGGCCGATGGACGGCGCACTCCTCATCCGCACCCGTCTGACCGGACGCGTCGAGATCGACGCCGTGCGCCGCACGGCACGCATTCCCGCCGGCACCACCTGGGGCGAGGTCGCGGAGGCGGCGGCCCCCCACGGACTGGCGGCCCCGCACGGCTCCACCCCCGGCGTCGGCGTCGTCGGCTACCTGCTGGGCGGCGGCGTCAGCTTCTACGGCCGGTACACCGGCCTGGCCGCCAACAGCGTGCGGGCCGTCGAACTCGTCACGGCCGACGGCGACCTGGTCCGCGCCGACGCGGCGGGCGACGCCGAACTCCTGTGGGCGCTGCGCGGCGGCGGGGGCGGCTTCGGCATCGTCACCGCCGTCGAGATCGAACTCTTCCCGGTGGCGAAGGTCGTCACGGGAGGCGCCTACTGGTCGGCCGCGCACGCCCGCCCGCTGCTCGACACGTGGCAGGAGTGGACGCGCCGGGCACCGCGCGAGGCGACCACCACGCTGCGCATCATGAACCTGCCCCCGGTGCCCGGCGTGCCCCCGGAACTGGCGGCGGGCCCGGTGCTGTGCGTCGACGGTGCCGTGCTCGCCGCCACCGAGGACGATGTGCCCGCCGCCCTCGACCGGGCCGACGCACTCCTCGGCCCGCTGCGCGAGATCGCCCCCGTCCTCATGGACACCTGGGCGCCGACCGACCCCGTGGGGGTGCTGTCCGCACACATGGACCCGGAGGACCCGGTGCCGTTCATCGGCGACCACCACCTGCTGCGAGACCTCGGCGACGAAGGTGCCGAGGCATTCCTGCGGGCCGTCGGTCCCGGCTCCGGCTCCCCGCTCGCCGTCGCCACCCTGCGCCAGCTCGGCGGCGCGTTCGCCGAACCGCACCCGCACGGCGGGGCCCTGAGCCAGGTCGACGCGGACTGCGCGTACATGGGTTCGGGACCGCCGTTCGGCCCGGTCACCGTCGAGGCGCTGGAACAGCACTGCGCCGTGGTGCGCGAGGCGCTCGCCCCGTGGGACACCGGGCGGACGATCCCGTCGCTCGTGGAGAGCGGCCGCCGCCCCCAGTCGCACCTGGACCGTGAGAGCGCCGAAACAGTGGCGCGCGTACGATCCCGGATCGACCCCAAGGGGCTGTTCGCCGGGGACGTGGCCCACCACACGGTGGTCGGGGACCTGCCGGGGTGAGTGAGTGACCGGCCCCATCGTGCCGCGCCGCCCCGGCGCCGACGGTTCCCGCCCGTCGGCGCCGGGGCTGCGATGTGCGCGCTTCGGCCGTCGACCGGACCCCGTGAACGCCGTCAGCGCCTCAGCGCAGGGTGATCCGGGCCCGGTGGGCCAGCGCGCCGAGCACGTGCTGCGACGACAGCGTGGCCGCCACCAGCTCCGTGTCGGAGGCCATGTGCCGGTCGACGCCCAGCGGCGGCACCAGGGACCGCAGCGCGTCGTACGCCGCCTGCGTGGCCGGGGCCATGCCCTCGTAGTGCCGTCCCAGGTCGACGGCCTGCGCGGCGGCGAGGAACGCCATCGCCAGGACCCGGTCGTTGTTGGCCACTGCCTTGCGGGTGGTGCGCGCCGCGAGGAGACCGGTCGCGGACGGGCCCTCCATGGGCTCGGCGGCGGCGGGCCGGGTGCTGACCGGGGCCAGCGCACGGCTCTCCGCCACCAGCGCGGCGGCCGTATGGCGCAGGCCCGCGAAGCCGCTGTTCAGGGCCGGATCCGCCGCGACGAGGGACCGCGGCAGCCCGTAGCGCGGTTCGCCCGACAGCAGCCGGGCCAACTGCCGCTCGGCCAGGGCCCCGAGCTGGGTCAGCGCGATGGTGGCGAAGTCCAGGGCCGGCGTCGCCGCATGACCCGGCAGCCCCCCACCGTGCACGGCACCGTCCGCACCGCGCAGCAGCGCCTCCCCGTCACCGGCGTTCAGCTGGGCCTCCAGCGCGCCCGCGACATACCGCAGGGTGTCCCGCACCGGGCCCAGCACCTCGGCGACCGAACGCACCGCCGGGGAACGGTCGGGGCGCTCACCGCGCAGGCGGGTACGGCCCCGCAGCAGATCGCGCAGGTTCGCCGCGCAGTCCGCCGTGCCCCGGTGGGCGCCGCCCGCGTCACCGCCGCGCACCGGGGCACCGTCGAGGCCGCCGAGCACCTCCAGCAGCAGGGCCGAGACCACCTCCGCGTGCCGCACCTGGTCGAGCGCCCGGTGCACCAGGAGGCAACCCAGGCCGATGGTGGCCGCGTTCCCGCTCATCAGGGTCAGCGCCTCCCGGCCCCGCAGACCGAACGGCTCCAGGCCGCGCCGCACCAGCACCGAACCGGTGTCGGCGGGACGCCCGTCGTGCAGGACCGTCCCTTCACCGATCAGGGCCTCCGCGATGTGCGCCAGCGGGGTCAGATCGCCGGCCGCACCCGACGAACCGGTCTGCGGAACGGCCGGAGTCAGCATCAGGTTCAGGTAGTGCACGAGACGCGACAGCACCTCGGTGCGCACCGGGTGATGGCCCTTGGCCAGCAGGTTGAGCCGGGCCACCATCATGGCCCGCACCTCGTCCTCGGCGAACAGCCGACCCACGCCCGCACTGTGACTGCGTACCAGGTTCTCCTGCGCCAGTGCGGTCTTTGGCCCGGCCGGAGCGGTCGGGCGGTCGCCGTGTGCCCGCGGGGTGCGCCCCAGGTCGGACACGGTCAGGCAGCGGGGCGGCACATGCACCGGGGCACCACCCACCGCGACCCGCTGGACGGCCTCGACGGTCAGACTTTCCCCGTCCACGACGACGGGCGGTGGCGCGGTCTCGGGAACGGTCAACGTCCGGCTCCTTGGGCGTGGATGAACCCCCTCCGGGGCGTGGCCCGGGACGAGGGAGGGTTCCTGCCACACTGCGGTGCGGGACCGGGCCCGTCCACGCGGAGTTGAGCGAACCGTATCGGCGCCGCTCACCTGCCCGTACTTAGCCAACTCGGCTTGCGGGGACGGTGCGGAAGTCCTTGTATGGGCTCGTGCAGCCATGGCCTGGTGCCGATTCCGTGCGGCCGCGGCGTGCCGAGCCCCGTACGCCCATGAATCCGTCCCGCCGCGTACGCGTTCGGACGCGGGATCCGATGCCGCCACCACGCCATTCCGCCCGTGCCCCGTACGTCATGCGCACCTCACAGCCCCCACCGCCACGGAGGACCGACCATGACTCCCACCCCGCTCCCGTCCGCGCCCGCCACCCCGAGACCGGACCTGCGCGTCGTCCGGGCACACGTCACCGCGCTCTCCTACGACCTGTGCTCCGGTCAGTGGGCGCCCACCGGCCTCGAACGCCGGGTCGCGGGCATTCTCACCCTCTCCGCCGCGGCCCACGGCACCCTGACCGCCGTCGGTCTGCGCAACGCACTGTGGGAGGGGAACCTTGCCATGACCACGGAGAACGGCGGCCATTTCGCCCGCGTGCTGGCCGTGCTGCTGTCGCTCCTCGATACCGACCGCGACGGCGAACGCGCGGACGATGACCTCGTCGGCCCGGACGTGCTGGACGTGCTGGACGAGGCCGCCGACCTGTGCACGGCGATCGCGTCCACCGAGACGGCCGCTGCCTGAACACGTTCCGGTGAAACCGGAGCGCGGCGACCGGCTCGCCGGAAGCGGGGGTGACCGGCCGTTTCGTACTGTCCGGATGTCGTCCACGGATGGGGTGAACCACGCTGTTCCGCGGTGGACGGCAGGTTTCTTTCGGCATTCTGCTGGGATGATTCGACTTCCGCGTCACGAGCGGCGACAGTGGGTGCGACTGGGACTCCTGGTGTTGTGCGCACTGGTATGCCTGGGGCTCGTCTGGGCGCTGCTGGACTCCGAGGAGAAGTTCGAGGGCGAGCAACTGGTCGGCTGGGCCGGTCTGTTCGTCTCACTTGCCGCTCTGATGGTATCCCTCGCCCAGTTCTTTCCCCCGCTTTCGCCGCCGACGGACGCGGCCCGGTTCGCGGACGATCTTGCGGTGTCGGTGCGCGCGCAGTGGGAGGAGGAGGTCAACGCTCGCAACCTGCGTGCTCCGCGCGTGATCCCGTTGTCCTGGGCCGCCACCCGTCGACCGGTGGCCGCGTCGCCCGAGGAGACGCACGGAGGCACGGTCGACGCCCGTGTTCTGCGACTGTCGCTGAACGGCCGTTTGGAGGGCGACTTCGACCAGGCGGCCCGACGGTTGGCCCAGGGGTATCGACAAGTGCCCAGCGGCCGACTCGTGGTGCTGGGCGAGCCCGGTTCGGGCAAGACGGTACTGGCTGCCGTGCTCACCCTCGGACTGCTCGCCGAACGCGAGCCCGGAGCGCCCGTTCCCGTGCTGCTCACGTTGTCCGGCTGGGACCCGGTGAGCGAATCGCTGAGGGACTGGATCGAACGCACCGTGGGGACCGCCTACTACGGCGGACGGACCGACGTCCCCAGGCTGTTGCTGCGCGGGCAGCGACTGTTGCTGATCCTGGACGGCCTCGACGAAATGCCCGAGGCGTCGCGCCGCAACGCCGTACGTGCGATCAACGAGTCGAGCGGTGAGGGCGCCGGGGTCGTGCTCACCTGCCGCTCCGCCGAGTACCAGGACGTCATCGAGGGCGGCTCGCCCGTCCTGCGCCGGGCGCCGGTGGTGGAGGTGGCACCGGTGTCGGCCGCCGACGCCGTCGCCTACCTGAACGATGTGACCTGGCCCGCCGGTGTCGCATGGGAGCCGGTGTACGCGAACCTGCGGGCCGATCCCGACAGTCCGATGGCGGTCGCCCTGTCCACCCCGCTGACCCTCACCCTGACCCGCACCGTCTACAGCAGCTGCGACCGCGACCCAAGAGAACTCCTCGGCTTCGACAGCTCGCACGCGGTGGAGGACCATCTGCTCGACCACGTCATCACCGCCGCATACGCCCCGGAGCCGGGCAGCGCCGGACAACGGAGTCCGGATGCCTGGCACCGCGACGCGAAGCAGGCCGAGACGTATCTGACCTACCTCGCGACCTACCTCCACCGGAACCGCGAACGCGACCTCGTCTGGTGGCTCATGAGCCGACGCCTGTCGTCCCGCCTCACCGGCTTCGCACTGGGAATCGCCGTCGGCCTGCTCGTGACGTTCACCATGATCGGCGGGATGTCCCTCACGGACACGAAATTCGATGACGACGACGCATTCTCGATTCCGATGGTGATCGGGCTCGGCTGCGCGGTTCTGACCATGATCGTCTGGTACGCGGCACCGGGCGAGACGCCTGGGAGGCTGTCGTTCAGGCGGCACGGTTCCCTGGGGCGGCTCGGACAGGGCCTCGCCACCGGCGTGAAGCTGTCCGCCACGCTGATCGTCCCCGTCGGCGCGGCGGGGGCCGTCACCCTCGTGTTCCTGGGAAATTGGACCGAGCCGGATCTCGCGGCGTACGTCATGCTGGTGGCGGCGGTGTGCGGGGTGGCTCTCGCGATCAGCCTCGCTCTCGCCGTGCACGCCTGGCTCGACGCACCGTCGGAACGCTCCAGGATGGCCAGCCCCCCGGTCCTGCTGCGCCAGGACCGGACCTCGTCCCTGACCGGCGCCTTGGCAGCCGGAGCGCTTCTCGGGGCCTGCGCCGCACCCCTGCTCATTCTCGGCTTCTCGTCCGCGTTCGTCGTGTTCTCCGCGCTCACGTACGGCCCTGCCGCTCCGTCGGCCACCGGCTTCATCGCTGCGAGGTTCGACAGCAACGCCGCTTACGGGTCGATCACGGCGGGCGTCATGAGCAGTCTGCTGCCGGCAGCGGTCTTCGCCCTGCTGGTCCTGCTCGCCAGGGCGTGGCCAAGGTTCCTGCTGCTCCGCCTGGTTCTCGCCATCCAGGGGAAACTGCCCTGGAAACTCATGCGTTTTCTCTCCGACGCCCGGGACCGGAACCTGTTGCGGCAGTCGGCGGGTGCGTATCAGTTCCGGCACATCCGGTTGCAGGAACGGCTCGCGAGCCGCGCGTTGGCCCAGGACCGCACACTCCCCACCCGCGTCCCGACCGGTCGCCGACGCACGATCCGGGCAGCCACCACGGCCGCCGCGGCCACATTGCTCGTGGCCGGTGCACTGGCGGTGTCCGACACCTCCCCCGACCGTTCCGCGCCCGACTTCATGGACACCGGCGATGTCGAGTACATGTCCTTCGGTCCACCGGGAGAAGATGTCCTCATCACGGTCGACAATGCGGGCGAGGTGCGGCAGTGGAGCACGAAAACCGGGAAGGAGTACGTCGATCGCAAAAATTTCGTCACGAATGGTGGAAGCAGGATTTCCCTCGACTCCGATCCTGAATTTAGTGACGAAACATTCATGGCGCGGGAGGACGGCCTCATGGCGTTCGGCGTCGATTACTCGGATCCGGACATGGAGCCGGAGGTCATTGCGGAGGCGAGGTTCTTTCCGTGGAGAGGTGAGAAGTGGGACAAGGTGTCTCTGGCGCCGACCCCTCGGTCCTCTCTCCCCGAATACGTGAGTTCCGGAGGTCGCCATTATCTGTACGTCGACAACGGTTCGAAGCTGAGTCTCATTCGATTCGACACGGTTACCAAGAAGGTGGATCGGTGCCGGATGAAGTCCGATGGTGCCGATAATTCGATGTGGCACATCAGCGATGACGGTCAACGGCTGGCCGCTGCGCCGATGGCCGAAGCGTCCGCAGTTGTCGAAATCTTCGATCTCTGCAAGAGGGTTGATAAATTGATTTTCGGTTATGGTTCCATCAATTCCGTTGCGCTCAATTCCGATGGCAGCGTTCTGGCGGTCAATGCGGACGGCGTCACTCGGCTGCGACCCCTGGATCGCTGACGTGCGGTGAGCGAACGGCCCGGCGCACCGGCCCACCATCCCCGGCGGGCCGGTGTCGACGAACAGGTGGCAGGCGGCGAACGGGTCGGCGCACCGCATCCGATACCGCGCGCCGAACCGTTGCGCATGACCGGATCCGCCCTCAGGCCCACGGAGCGAGCGGGTACCAGATGAGGTCCCGCATGGCGAGCATGCGCACGTCCCAGTACAGGATCATGAAGACACCCGCCGCGATGAACGCCGCGGCGATCGCCGCGGAGGCGCGGCTCGGCCGGGCCGTCAGCCAGGAGCCCAGCCTGCGGCCGGCCAGCAGCGTCAGCAGCACGAACAGCACACTCATGATCACGAGATTGCCGACGGCCTGCAGAGCGAAGGCGGATGCCCCGTACAGGACGTTGCCGCTCTCGGCGGCGTCGTGGAACAGGCGCCGGAAGAGCGGGTAGGGCCGGCCGACGAGGAAGCCACCGAGCAGAACGCCCATGACGACGAGAGGCGCGTTCGGGAAGCGGCGGGCCAACCGGGCCAGCGGGTCCCGGACCAGGCCCAGCGAGGCCAGCCCCAGACAGACCATCGCCGCGCCGATGACACCGAAGGTGACCATGGCCTGGATCGTGCTGGGCGAGAAGCCGCCGTGCCGCGACGGGCCGAGCTGGAACTGGGGCATGCCCGTACCGACCAGGGCGACGACGACGCCGTACACGGCGGAGACGGCGACGGAGCCCGCCGCGAGGCAGCCCAGCGGCCTGACGAGCCGCCCCAGGCGGCTGCGCCGGGAGTCCATCCGGCCCGCCAACGGCGCCATGGCGCTGAACACCGCCACGTTGCAGGCGGTGAACGTGCCGCCGACACCGGTCGCCAGCGCAAAGGCGATGCCGAGGAAGGAGCTGCCCAGCGAGGCGGTGGCCGCGTCGTGCCCCAACAGGGCTCCGGCGACGTTCGCCCCGATGGTCCGGTCGACGAACTCGTAGGACCAGACCACGGTCAGCGCGAAGCCGAACAGCGCGGCGAGGCCGATGAGCAGGGTGCGGCGGCGCGGGAAGACGCCGTTGACGAACAGTGAGCCGCCCCGGTCGGCGTGCGCCGACGGGGGCGTGGGAGGGATGCGTTCCATGACGGAGTGCATGACGAGATCCTTCCGGTGAGGGAGCACAGCAATCTGGAAGAAGCCCGGATCGCGACGGAGCAATCCGGGAGAAGCGGCGGCCCGCGACAGAGCAATGTCGAAGACGCGGGAGCCGCGGAAGAGCAATCTGGAAGTTGCGTCACGGGAACCCGTCGTGCGGGGTTCGTGCCTCGTGCGGGGTTCGTGCCTCGCGCAGGGCCGGTGCCTGGCGCGGGGGCCGTGCTTCGAGCAGGGGCCGTACCGCGGGCGGGGTTCCTGCGCCGTGCGTACCCGGTGTCTCGTGCGGCGTTCGTGCCTCGTGCCGGGGACGTCGGTCGCTCGTGGCGCCGTTCGGCACCTGGCGCGGGATCCACGGCCGCGCGCGATCACCGAAGCCGTCGGCGTCGACCCACAGGGCGCGGAGACCCCGCAGCGCGACACTGGGCCGGTAGGTCGGGGTGCCGGTCGCGAAGCGGGGGCGCTCCACCCGTTGGGCGAAGCGCACGAGCACGTGACGTGCCATCAGCCGGGCCGTCGAGACAGCGATGCACGGCTGACCGCCGAACCCGGGACCGTGCCCGAGCCGGAGGTCGCGCCCTGACCCGGGACCGTGCCCGACCCCGAGGCCGTGTCCGAACCCGGGGTCGTGCGGATGCCCGCATCCGGGCCCGAATCCGAGATGCTCCCGCGGTGCGTCGGGGTCGAACGCGTCGGATCCGGCCGGGCGGTGCGGATCGCGGTGTGCGGCGGCCATGAGCAGCACCATCGTCGTCCCCTCCGGCACCCGGACTCCGCACACGTCCAGGTCGGCACGTGCCGTTCGCTGAAGCACCTGGACCGGCGGGTCCGTCCGGAGCACCTTCCCGACCACGGCCGCGGCGGTGGCCGGGCGCCGCCGGATGCCCTCCCGTTCGTGTGGGGCGCGCAGCAGGGCCAGCACACCGTTGGAGATCAGGTCGGCCGCGCTCTCCAGCGCGTCGACGAGCAGGACCCGACACCACGCCCAGGTCTCGGCCGCGCTCGGCCGTTCGTCGGCCGGCAGCCCGGCGAGGGTCGGTGCCAGCAGCCCGTCGCGCAGGTCCGTGCCGCGTCGTGCGGTCAAATCCCCGAAGAAGACGTCGAGTTCGGACTCCGCGCGGAGTTGCTCGTCGTACCCGGGCGGTTCCGTGCCGAGCAGCGCGCGATGCGGCTCCCAGACACGGGACAACGGCATCAGCCGTCGGCGCAGCCATACCTGATCGACCTCTGCGAGGCCGAACAGTCGGCAGACCAGTGCCACCGGCAGGGGACAGGCGAGATCCGTCACCACCTCCAGGCGGCCACGTGCCGCGACCGAGTCCAGCCGGTCGTCGACAAGGTCCCGCACGCAGCGTTCGAGGCGGTCGGGCGCGACCGGCACGACGACCGGTGGTGCCGGGGCGCGCCGACACCGTTCGGCAGCCGGGCCCGGCATCGTCGCGCGCCCCCACGGGCGTACGGCCGGGGCAGCCGCCGATGCGGGCACCGCCGCCACGGACCGCAGCACCGCCGCACAGTGCTCGTACGAGGAGAACACCACGACGTCGTCGCCCGGCCACGCCGGACCGCGGTCACGGATGCGTTCGAGAAGCGGATACGGATCCGCCCGCACGGCCGGGTCGAACAGGCGCCGCACCAGACGCCCGGCGCTCGTGGTCCGGGGCGCGGATTCCTCGACGAACGGCCCCCCTGCCCGACCGGTCTTCATCGATGGCCTCCCTGACGGGGGCGGGAACATCGTCGAAGAGGTGCGGGGCGCGGTGAGGGGGAGCGGCGTTCCTCTCCGCCCGTCGGGTACCGTCGCGCCGCGTACGAGGCACCGTTGACCTCGGGCAGCGGTTCGGCCGCGTGGAGGTACGCCGTGAATCGGCGCAGCAGCCGACGCACCAGCAGGCGAAACCGGCCCGAGAGGCCCGCGACGGGCGGCGGCGCGCCCACTTCCCCGCCCGCGCTCACGCTCTCGCCCCGGCCGTTCCCGTACGCATGCATCGGACCGCGGCGGCCCGGCCGGCCACCCCGTGCGGTCCCGGGCCGCCGAACCGCACACCGGTCAGCTCCTCCGAGAGCGCCCAGAGACGGCGCTGCTCGACGCCGTCGCGCGACAGCCGACTGGACCCGGCGGGCCCTGGTGCGCCCCGGCAGCCCGCGAGACCGTCCGGCCCCAGATAGGCACCTGCTCGGACGAGGGGGTCCGTTGCGGCCCGCAGCACGGGTAGCGCCGCGGCGGCCGGCGGATGCGCCATCCCCCTGAGCAGGACCGTGCTCACCGGCCGCAACCACGTGGGGACACCGCTCCACAGCCCGGTGGCCGAGACCCCGGGATGAGCGGCCAGCGCGACCGCCCGGGAACCGGCACCCGCCAGGCGCCGCTGGAGTTCGCGGGTGAACAGCAGGTTGGCCAGCTTCGACCGCCCGTACGCCGCCGCCCGGTGATGGGCCCGCCCGGTTCCCGGCACGCCGTCCCCGGCGCCGCCGCGCGCCAGCCGGTGGGCGAGGCTGGACACCGTCACCACACGTGCTCCCGGTACATTCTCGACGAGGTCGAGCAGCAGGCCGGTGAGCGCGAAGTGCCCGAGGTGGTTGACACCGAAGTGCGGCTCGAAACCGTCCTGCGTGCGTGTGCACGGGGGGAGCAGCACCCCCGCGTTGTTGATGAGCAGGTCCAGCCGGTCGTAGCGGTGGTGGGCCTGCACGGCGGCCTCCCGTACGGAGTCGAGGGAGCCCAGGTCGACCCCCAGCACCTCTGCACGGCCCCCGATCCGTGCCGCGACGGCGTGCCCGCGTCCGGTGTCCCGGCAGGCGAGCACCACCCGGGCGCCTCTCGCGGCCAGGGCCCGGGAGGTTTCGAGCCCGATGGCCCCGGTCGCCCCGGTGATCAGAGCGGTCCTGCCGCGCTGATCGGGTATGTCGGTCGTGCTCCAGGCCATGCCGGCCTCCCTCGAAGCCAGGTCGGGACGTGGTCGGTGATCAGTGGTCACCGCGGGGCGGTGTAGCCGCGCGAGACGATGAGCCGGGCCGCCACGTCGTAGTGGTCGGGGCGGGTCGGCAGGGCCGTGGCCAGGCAGTTGACGTAGCGGTTGTACATGCAGAACGCGGCGGCGATGAGCACGGTGTCGTGGATCTCGTCGTCGCCCGCGCCCTCGTTCCGGGCGGTGGTGAGCGCGTGATCGGAGACAGGCCGTGCTTCTTCCCGGACCTCGGCCGCGATCCGGAGCAGGGCGCGCAGCCGGGGGGTGATGTCGGCACGGTCCGGATCGGCCAGCACCTCTGCCACCAGACCCGCACCGCCTGCCAACTGCGCGGCGGCGAACGCGCTGTGCGAGCGGGAGCAGAACGGGGTGCGGTTCAGCTCGGATACGTACGCGGCGATCAGTTCGCGCTCGCCCGGGGGAAGCGACCGGGGGGCGCGCAACAACGTCTCCGCCAACTGCGACAGGGGCGCCCCGGTGTCGGGGTGGTCGGCCATCAGGCCGCTGATGCCCGGGAGATCGTTGCCGACGGTGATGCGGGGCGCGGGCCTGCGCTCCTCGGTGATCCCGGAGCCCGGCGGCGTCCCCGTGCGGCGGCCGGGTCCCGGAAGATCCTTGATCGTTTCTGCGGTCGGCATCGGTGCACGTCCTTTCGACAGGCCGGAAGGTGCCTCATCGTGGCGAGCGCGGAATTGCCCGGCCAACTCCGAAAGTGCGCATCCTCACGGCACTCGAACGCCGTACACGGCGTGCTGTCAGAACACCTCGCACACGAAAAGTGCTCAGCAATACGGGAGTTGGCCGCGCCGGAACGGACCGGTGAGCATGAACGCCCGCTCTCCCCGTCTCCGTTCTCCCCGTCTCCGTTCTCCCGTCCCCGCGCATCCCGTCAGGAGCCCTCATGCCCGCCGCCCCTCGCACACCGGCGCCACCCCTGCCGCGGCGCCGGTCCGTCGCCGCGACCGTCGTCGGCAACTTCGTGGAGTCCTACGACTGGCTGGGGTACGGGCTCTTCGCGCCCCTCTTCGCCCAGCAGTTCTTCCCGTCCTCCAACCCGGTCACGTCGCTCCTCGGCGCCTTCGCGGTCCTCGGCGTCGGTGTGCTGGTCCGGCCCCTCGGCGGCGTCCTGCTCGGCAGGCTCGCCGATCGGCGCGGCCGCAAACCCGCGCTGATGCTGGCCATCGCCCTGATGACGGGCGGATCGCTCCTCATCGGACTTGCCCCCACCTACGAACGCATCGGCTTCCTCGCCCCCGTCCTCCTGCTGGTCGCCCGCGTCGCGCAGGGCATCTCCTCCGGCGGCGAATGGCCGGCCGCCGCCGCGTACCTGATGGAAGTCGCGCCGCGCCACCGCAAGTGCTTCTACGGCAGCCTGTTCTCCGTCACCACCTCGGCGGGCGCGTTCGTCGCCTCCCTCCTCGGCGGCGCGCTCACGGCCGGGCTGGGCGCGGAAGCCATGACCAGTTGGGGATGGCGGGTGCTGTTCCTGGTCGGCGGCGTCTTCGGGCTGATCCTGCTGCTGATGCGCAACCGCCTCGCCGAGACGGAGGTCTTCCGGCGCCAGGCGACCGCACGCTCCGCACGCGGCTCCGTCCGCGAGGTGCTGAGCACCTACCGGCGCCAGGTCCTGCTGTGCGTGCTGCTCGTGGCCGGTACCGGCACCGTCGGCGGCGTCTGGACCGCGGTCATCCCCGCCGTCGGCCAGCGCATCGCCGCTCCCGGCACGATGTTCTGGGTCGTCGTCTGCGCGACCACCGCGCTGATGACCGTTCAGGTGCCGATCGGGCTCCTCGCCGACCGGATCGGCGAGGTCAGGTTTCTCGTCGTGATCAGCACCGTGTTCGCCGCGATCGGCTCGTACGCCTACCTCGGCATGTCCGGCACCTTCGGCGGTCTCCTCTTCGCCTACGGAACCGGTGTCCTCTATCTGGGCAGCGTGACCATGCTGTTGCCCAAGCTCCTCTCGGACATCTTCCCGCCGCAGGTACGGGGCGTGGGCATCGGTCTGCCGCACGCGCTGACCACCTCGCTCCTCGGCGCCGTCACCCCCGCGGCGGCGACATACCTCGGCGAGCACGGGGCCTCCGGCTGGTTCATCGCCGCGGTGATGGCGACGGTGCTGCTGTCCCTGCCGGCCGCCGCGCTCTCGCGCGGCCGATACCGCGTCGTGGCCGAGGCGCCCACCGAGTCCGAGCCGCGGCCCCTCGGGGCGGGCACCGTCGTCCGGGACATGGTGGCGACGGCCGGGAAGCGGTAGGACGCCGGGCCCCGTGCGGACAGGGCCCCGCGCGAGGGCCGGGCCCGCGCGAACACCGGGGCCCGCGCGAAGGCCGGGCCCCGCAAGCGCACCGGGGCCGACGCCGACACCCGGGCAGGGCCGACGCCGACGTAGCACCCGACGCCGACACCCAGGCAGGACCGATACCGAAGCAGGACCGCCGACGCCGGCACGGGACGGATGCCGACACGGGACGGATGCCGTCGCAGGACCGACGGAACGACACGATCCGCTTCGGACGGGGGCGGTTGCGGTCGACATCGGCCCACCCGGCATGCTGGACTTCCGGTGGTCGCCGACAGGAGCGTGGCAGAACTTCGGCCACCGCCGGGTCCGGGTACGCACCCGGCCTGGCAGGAACGACACAGCAGGGGAAGGCGAAGTGCCTGAGCGCACACGTGAGTTCGGAAAGTTTGGGGCCCGAGGCGTCAAGGGGCACGAACTGGTGGCCCGTCGGCTCGACGAACTCGCGGGCGGCATCGCCACCCCCGTCACCGCCCGACGCGGCTGGATGGCACGTCTGCACTACCTGACGAAGTCGGCCCACAGCCGCCGGGCGGCGCGGGACGCCGGTCTGACCGTCACCGACCGCACCCTCAAGGCATGGCTGGACGAGCGGCGCAGTCCCTCGCGCACGAGCCTCGAAAAGATCGAAACCGCCTACCGCACGGTGCGCCGCGCCAACGTCGCCCGGTACCTGCTCGGTCGCCTCAACGCCCAGGGGCGCGGTACACGGGTGGAGATCCACCCGCTCAACCAGTCCCAGGTGTCCCGTCCGCACCAGAGGTTCCTGGAATTCCGTACCCTGAACATCCGTCACTGGGACCGGATCGTCGACGCATGGGCCCGGGCGGACGACAGGGCCCTGGACGACGCGTGGGTGGACCAGATCGTCGATCTCGGCTCGCAGTGGGGCCAGTACGAGTACTGCACCAGTATCGGCTTCGCCGCCTGACGGCGCGGCGGAGGACTGCAGTCCGGGCGCTTCGCCGAGCGGATTGCTTCCCGGCCCCGTGCCCGATCCGCCTCTTCACCCGTTCGGCCCTGTCCTTCCGTGGTGGGAACGGGTGTCGGGCCGCCAAACGGGTGAGTGCGGACTGCTCCGACGTGCTGAAAAGAAGATGTTCATGGTCTGATCGGGTTCAGATATTTCGTATCCCCTGATGGGAGAAAAATGCGTATTCGAACCGCTCTGGCTGCGACTGCCCTTACCGCCACCGCCGTCCTCGCGGGCGCCGGTGCCGCCGCTGCCGACTCCGGCGCGGAGGGTGCGGCCATCGGCTCCCCCGGTGTCATCTCCGGCAACACCATCCAGATCCCGGTGCACCTCCCGATCAACCTCTGCGGGAACAGCATCGACATCATCGCCCTGCTGAACCCGTCCTTCGGCAACACCTGCGTCAACAACTAGGGCGTTGAGCCGGACGGTGTCTTCGGACCGCCGTCGTCCGGCCGGAGGCCGGGCCGTGCCCGGCAACGCCTGCCGCTCCCGGTGCCCCCGCGGCACGGGGACGGCGACCGCAACGACGGCGGCGCGAACAGCGCGGCATATGACGTCGGGACCCTGACACAGGGCCCGTCCGGGAAGCCCCGGACGGGCCCTCGTCCGTGAGCGCCTGGACGGGCCGAGGGCCGACCGCGCTCCGACCCGGGGTACGGCACACCTGCCTCGGCACGCCCGGCCGGGTCGGTTCCGTCGCGGCCCTGTGCGATCCGTCGGCCCGGCGGCCACGCGTGGGAGGGTGCCGATACCCTGAGCCGCATGTCCGGATCCGGCCCCTCAACGGTGGCGCACTTCTACGACGAGCTCGCGACCGACTACCACCTCGTGTACGCCGATTGGGACGAGGCGATGTCCCGACAGGGGACGGCTCTCGACGCGTTGATCCGTGCCGAACTCGGCACGGGTCCGGTCCCGGTACTGGACTGCTCCTGCGGGATCGGCACCCAGGCGATCCCGCTCGCCCTCCGGGGCCACCGGGTCGTCGGCACCGACATCAGCCCGTCGGCCGTCGACCGCGCGGCGCGGGAGGCATCCGCTCGTGGGGTTCGCCTGCCGACGGCGACCGCGGACATGCGACGACTCCCCTTCGCCGACTCCCGGTTCGACGCCGTCGTGTGCGCCGACAACTCCCTCCCGCACCTGCTCACGGAGGAGGACGTGTGCGCGGCCCTCGCAGAGATGAGGAGGGTTTTGAGTCCCGACGGCCTGCTGCTCATCAGCACGCGCCCCTACGACGAGATCCTGCGCTCCCGCCCCGCGTCCACCATGCCGCGAACGGGCTCGTCCCCTGCCGGACGAGCCGTCACCTTCCAGTTGTGGGACTGGCACGACGACGGCGAGCACTACGACCTCGAACACTTCCGACTGCTGCCGGAGGGGGACGGCTGGAGCGTCCGGGTGCGACGCAGTACCTACTGGGCTCTTGCCCAGCGACAACTTGCCGACTTCGCCGACCGGGCGGGATTCGTCGCGCCGACCTGGCACACCCCCGCGAGCAGCGGCTTCTTCCAGCCCGTCCTCACCGCCCGGCGCCCGTGAAGCCCGCACGACGGACCTGACCCGGCTGCGTGAGGCCACGGAGCCCGGCGGCCCGGCCGTCCTGCCGACTACCCGTCCGGCAGGGCCGGCAGGACCTCGCGCAGCCGGGCGAGGAGTGCGCGGGCCGCCGGGCTCGCGGGTCCGGTGGCCCGCCAGGCCAGGGCGACCCGGCCGCGCAGAGAGGGACGGACGATCCGCAGCGTACGCAGCGGCCCGTCGGGGACCGGCTCCTCACCGGCGGGCAGCACGGCGACACCGAGACCTCGGACGGCGAGTCGTGCGAGAACGTACGGAGCGGCTGCCTCGAAGGCGATACGGGGCTGGAACCCCGCCTGCGCACAGGCACGTTCGAGCACGGCGCGCACCCCCGTGCCGCGCGGCAGGCAGATCAGCGGCCGCTCGCGCAGTTCGGCCAGCGGAACGGTGCCGCCGCCAGTCCCAACAGCTCTATCAGCGCCATCGATCCCATCAGCCTCATCGGTACGCCCGGTGCGCCCGGTGCGCCCGGTGCGCCCGGCGCGTCCGGTGCGTCCGGTGCGTTCGGTGTGTTCGGCGCGGGCGAGTAGCGGGTCTCCGGGAGCGACGGCGGCGACCAGCGGATCGTCGATCACCGTCTGGAAGCAGAGTCCGGGCGATGGTTCGTCCTCGGTCCGGCCGAGCAGGGCGATGTCGAGTTCGCCGGACAGGAGCGCGGCCCGCATCCGCACCGAGGTGTCCTCGGTGAGGGCCATCTCCACCCCGGGGTGCGCGTCGTGGAAGTCGGCGAGGACGGACGCCACGTCGAAGGTGTGGCCGATGGCCCCGGAGACGAGCCCGATGGTGACCCGACCGCGCATCAGCCCGGTGATCTCGTCCACCGTCTCCCGGATCCCCTCCACGGCGGCCAGCGCGGCGCGCGCGTACGGCAGTACGGCTCGTCCCGCCTCCGTCGGGGTGACCGACCGGCCGACGCGGTCGAGCAGTGGCTGCCCCAACTCGCGCTCCAACTGGCGTATCTGGGCGCTCAGTCCCGGCTGGGCGAGATGCAACCGGGCAGCGGCACGGGTGAAACCGCCCTCTTCGACGACGGCGACGAAGTAGCGGAGCTGCCGAAGTTCCATAACCAATGATTCTAGATCGCAGCATGACTGTCTATTAGACTTATGCATCGATCGCGCACACGCTTGAGCACATGGGGAGAACGAGCGACCGCGCCAGGAACAGGACCGACCTCGGGGCCGTGATCGCGGCGGAGCGCCGGGAGCTGGCGGACCTGCTCGACGGCCTGGGCACCGATCAGTGGGACGAGCCGAGCCTCTGTACGGGATGGCGGGTGCGCGAGGTCGCCGCTCACATGTCCACCGGGTTCCGGTACTCGACGGCGGCGACCCTCACCGAACTCGCGAAGGCGCGGGGCAGCCTCGACCGGATGACCGACCGGGTCGCCCGCCGTGACGCGGCCACCCACCCGGCCGCCCGGCTCGCCGCCTTCCTGCGGGACAACGCACATCACCCCTGGAAGCCGCCGGTCGGCGGACTCGCGGCGGCACTCGGCCACGATGTGGTGCACGGGCTGGACATCACCGTCGCCCTCGGCATCGACCGGCGGGTCCCGGAGGACCGGGTGCGCGTCCTGCTCGGCGAGGTCCGCCCCCGCAGCCTCAGGTTCTTCGGGGCGGACATCGACGGGGTACGGCTGTGCGCCGACGATCTGGACTGGTCCTTCGGCAGCGGCACTCCCGTGTACGGGGCCGCCCAGGATCTGCTGCTGGTCGCGTTCGGCCGGAAGCTCCCGGTCGGTCGGCTGCGGGGCGGGGCGAGCGGCCGTTTCACCGTTTCCTGAACCGGGAGGGCGGATCTCCGGCTCAGGAGCCTTCCGTTCGGTCCACCCGCGGCGTCGCCCCGTGCCGCCGTACGGACGGCAGTGCCAATACCGCGCCGGCCGCCGCCAGTTGCCACACCGCGCCGAATGCCAGGAGCCGATCCGCTCCCACGGCGCCCGACACCGGCCCGGCGAGTACGAGCCCGAGCGGTCCCAGGGCGAAGGCGCCCAGACTGTCGAACGCGCTGATGCGCCCGCGGACTTCGACAGGAATGTCACGCTGGACGATGGTGTCGAACAGGGCGCTGCACGCCGCCGCCCCGGCCCCCGCGAAGAACGCTGCCGCCGTCACGCCGGCCAGCGGCAAGCGCGCGGCAAGCGCCGCGGCGGGAAGTGCCCAGCCCATGGATGCGGCCATGGACCAGACGAGCGCCCGACCGGGCTTCCTGCCGAGCAGCGCCAGGCCGCCGACGACCGATCCGGTGCCGTACAGGGCCAGTACGAGCCCCCAGGAACTCGCGCCGCCGAGCCGCTGTTGGGAAAGAATCGGCCCCAGCACCAGGAACGGCGCCCACAGGACGAAATTGAACAGGCTGATGTGGAGCGTCGTGACCCACAGCCAGGTGCGGGAGGTGAACTCCCGCCAGCCGTGTTTCACGTCGGTGAACAGCCCGCGGCGGGGCGAGGCCGGCTGCGAGAGATGCAGTCCGGCCAGGGCCACGGCGCTCACGCCGTAACTGACCGCGTCGACCGCGATCACCGTGCCCGCGTCGAAGGCGGCGACGAGCACACCGGCCAGACCGGGACCCGCGACCGAGGCCACGGCCTGGGCTATCTGCAGCAGCGAGTTGGCGTCCGAGAGTTCCTCCTCGGGCACCAGGCCGGGCACCAGGGCCGTCAGACCCGGGCTGAAACCGCCCTCGCCGATGCCGAGAACCGCTGCCAGCACGACAAGCTCCCAGAGCTGCGCGGTCTGGGTGATCAGCAGCACGGCCAGGACGCCCTGGGCGCCGAACCGGAGCAGATCCGCCGTCAGCATCACCGTTCGGGCCCCGAGCCGGTCGGTGAGCACGCCGCCGAGCAGCAGCACGGCCAGGATCGCCACGATGCGTACCGCCATGACCAGGCCGACGGCGTCGACCCCGCCGCCGGGCAGTTCGAGTACGGCGAAGGTCGCGCCGATCGTGCTCATGCCGGAGCCGATCAGGGACGTGCTCTGACCGACGAGGAAGCGACGGAACCGGGAGTGCCGCAGCACGCGCAGACGATGCGCGGCGCCCCGGGGCGCCGCTTCGGCGGAAGGAGGAGTGCGAAGTGTCATAGCTCCGCAATGTGCCGCTGCCGACCCCTGCTCCACAAGATTTTCCGGAGAGAAAATTGAGTTTCGTGCTGGCAATTTTACTTCTCGGGGAATTGGCGCAGTAAATGGGCTTCATTTACTGCAACATGCCTGGTGGTAGGCTTCATTGGCAAGAAATTGATTCGTCTCCGATGAAGCCGTTTACTGCGGAAGCGAGCAGGGTGATTCAGCAGCGAAGCGAAGGTTCGGAAATGCTCTGTCCGGCGCCGGTGGAGTACTGCGCCGCAGTCGACCGCTATCTCGCCGCGGCCGGGCTGGGCAGTTCATCCAGCCGCGTCTACCGCATCTCGTTGCACGGGTGGGCCTGGCCGCTGGTTGACCGCCGGGCCCCGACAGGTCGCGAGCGCAGGGGCGCGCTCCCGCCTGTGGTCCCGCTGGCCTGGCTCGACGACCCGCGGGCCGTACAGCGGTTGCGACGGGGACTGGTCGACCGTGCCGCCGCCGCGCAGCCGCGCACACTGGTCCGTGAACTCGCCTGCCTCCGAGCCGCGATCGCGTGGTGGCGAGCCCGAGGCTGGATCAGCGCGGACCCGGCCGCCGGGCTGGCGCTGCCCACGTCGGGGCCAGGTCCGGCACCGGCCTCTCCCGGAGGTCCGACGGCTGCCGTCCCGGCGCCCGCTGCCTCGACGCCGGTGCGGGAAAGCGCCACCGACCGGGACCGGGCACGCGCCGCCCTCACCCTGCGCGCTCCGCTCAGGGAGTTGACCCTGTGGCATCTCCTCCACGAGTCGGGCGTCTCCGTCGAACGGGCGCTCGCCCTCGACATCGGCCACCTCGACCTGCTCGGTCGGCGTGCCAGGCCGGGCACGGCCGCTCCTCTCACCTGGGGGCCGGGCACGGCACGCCTGCTCCCCATGCTGCTGGCCGGGCGCACCGCGGGGCCGGTGTTCGTCACCTGCCGCCGAGCCCCCACCGGCACACCGGCAGCCGACCGCTGCCCGGTGACCGGTCGTGGACGGCTCTCCTACCGCCGTGCCGCCGAACTGTTCACCGCCGCGACCAGGCAACTCGACCCCGCCGGACGCGGCTGGACGCTGCTCGTCCTGCGCGATCGGACGCCGCGGAACCGGCCGGTCCGCAGATGATCCGCCGACCGCCGGTCCTCATCCGATCCGCCGACCGCCAACCCTCGTCGTCCACGGTCCTCATCGCCCACGGTCCTCGTCGTCCACGAGCGGACCGGCTGGTTCCGTCAGGCTTCCGCTTCCGCATCCGCATCCGCATCCGCATCCGCATCCGCACCCGCACCCGCATCCGCGGCCACCGGCGCCGGCCGAGGCAGGGCTTGCAGGGTGTCGGGTTCGGCCTGCGGAGGTGGAGGCTGCGCGCCTCTCCGAGCCGCCGGCAGGCCGTTCGGCCGACATCGTCGGGGCTGCGGCTATGTGGTCAGACGATTGACGATGGCGGATACCTGGCCGCCCAACTCGTTGATCTGGGTGTCGGTGTGCCAGGCCCTGCTGTGCGCGAGGTCGACCGCCAGGCGGCCTTGGTACTGGCTGACGACTGCGAAGATCATGGGGACATGTCCGAGGGGCGCGAGGCGCACGTTGGTGATCCGGAGTCCGTCCGGCAGTTCCGGTTCCGGGATGGTGCCCACGTTGGTGATGACCAAGCTGGGTGGGTGCTGGTCGATCATGTAGGGGAAGGCCGCCAGTTCCATGGCCGCGGCCCCGCTCCTCAGATCCGCGCGCAGCTGGGCGGCCAGCTTCTGTCCGACCTCCGCGGGGCGGGCCTGGTCGGTGACCGGGATCCGGATGGAGGTGGTCGTCGCTGCGGATTGCAGGACGTCGGCGGGCAGCGGCGGGGACAGCCTGCGACGCATGTCCACGGCCGTGGTGCACAGCATCTGCACCGGTCCGTCCTGTGCCGGGAACAGGGCGCGCAGGCCGGTCAGCAGGATGCCGGATACCAGAGAATTGAGGGTGAGCGAGGCTTCTTCGGCGCGCCGGGCGAGTTGCTTCCGCTGATCGGTTCCGGCTTCGAGGCCGGTGATCCCGAACCTCAGGTCGGGGCCGGGCCCACCGTCGCGCGACGCGAGCGCGGGCAGGAGCGCGGGCGGAGCACTGACGTCAAGCCGCTCCCGATCAGCGACGAAGTCGAGCAACTGCTGCGGGGCGAACCGGGCGGCGAGCAGATCATCGAGTGCCGGGCCCAGCACCGGTTGGACGGGGACGGCGGGTGCGGGCCGGTCCGTGGCGAGCGCGGTGTACAGGGACCACAGGCGTTCGTGCACGGCCAGGTAACTCATGCCGTCGACGAACGCTCGCGGCAGCGTCAGCACCACACGGGTGCGACCGGGCTCGCGCATGACGGCCAGTCGCAGCAGGGGACCCCGATCCCAGGCGAGAGGCGTGTTGATCTCCTCGTCGAAATCAACACCGTGGCTGATCACGGGGCCTGCGGCAGCGTCATCGACCCTGATCAGCGGTCCTTCTTCTCCTTCCGGGGCGGTGATCCTCCCCGCGGTCAGCGGATAGCAGGCCCGCAGACGGATCAGGGCTTGCGCCAGGACGGCCTCATCCAGCTCCCCCTCGACCTCGCTGTACAGCACGACCCGCACACCCGCGGCGGCGATGGCCGCCTCGTGCGGTGCGAGGAGACGTTCCATCGTGATCCCCTTCCCGGAACGGACAGCATCACCATCGACTGCCGAGCTGTTGCTCGGAAGGCCAATGTGCCAACTGGACACGGACGAGTGAAGAGCGCGTGCACAGCCGCATCCGCCCCCGGCGCGGGACCTGTCCACGCCGTCGGCATGCGTCCGGCAGGCCCGATGACCCGTCTGCGGAGGCCCACCGGCTCCGCCGCGGCCGTTTCGGCGGCGTGTGCGCCCCCGCGCGGCCGTGGGCGCGCCGCGCGCCGGACGAGGCGGCCGACCGTCCGGACCGGCCTGTCCGCCGGGCCTCGTCCCGACTGCCTGCCGCGCTTCTCGCCGAGGACCGTTGAAGCCCCGGGCCCCGGCCTGCCGGCCCTGCCCCGTATCACGAAGGCCCCGGTCGAGACCGTCATGCCGGACAACGTCGGCCACTACTCTTTCGAAGAGCCGGGGTTGACGCAGATGCAAGACGTCATCGCCGACTTCGTCACCAAGCGCACCACCTGGCCAGCACGCATCATGGAACGACAGACGAAATGAAAGAGGAACGATTCATGATCGAGCAGGACGATCGGTTCGATGTCGTCGTACTCGGCGCCGGCCCCGGCGGCTACGTCGCCGCCATTCGCGCCGCCCAGCTGGGCCGGCGTGTCGCCGTCGTCGAGGAGAAGTACTGGGGCGGCGTCTGCCTGAACGTCGGCTGCATCCCCACCAAGGCCCTGCTGCGCAACGCCGAACTGGCCCACATCTTCACCCGGGAGGCGAAGACCTTCGGCATCAAGGTCGAGGGCAAGGTCTCCTTCGACTACGGCGAGGCATTCCGCCGCAGCCGCAAGGTCGCCGACGGCCGGGTCAAGGGCGTCCACTACCTGATGAAGAAGAACAAGATCACCGAGCTGGACGGCCGCGGCACCTTCCTCGACCCGCACACCCTCCAGGTCACCGACTACGACGGCAACACCCGGAACATCGGCTTCGAGAACTGCATCATCGCCACCGGCGCCACCCCCAAGCTGCTGCCCGGCACCAAACGCAGTGCGCGCGTGGTGACGTACGAGGAGCAGATCCTCGCCGAGGAGCTTCCGGAGTCGGTCGTCATCGCGGGCGCCGGAGCCATCGGTGTCGAGTTCGCCTACGTGCTGCACAACTACGGCGTGAAGGTCACCGTCGTCGAGTTCCTCGATCGCATGGCACCCCTGGAGGACGCCGACGTCTCGGCCGAACTGGCCCGCCAGTACCGCAAGCTGGGCATCGACGTCCTGACCTCCACCCGCGTCGACGCCATCGACGAGTCCGGCCCCCAGGTCCGAGTCACCGTCACCGGCAAGGACGGTGCCCAGCAGATCCTGGAGGCCGACAAGGTGCTCCAAGCCATCGGCTTCGCCCCCAACATCACCGGCTACGGCCTGGAGAACACGGGCGTGGCGCTCACCGAGCGCGGCGCGATCGACGTCGACGGCCGCTGCCGTACCTCCGTTCCGCACCTCTACGCCATCGGCGATGTCACCGCCAAGCTGATGCTCGCGCACGCCGCCGAGGCCATGGGTGTCATCGCCGCCGAGACGATCGCCGACGCCGAGACCATGGAACTCGACTACGCGATGATCCCGCGGGCCACCTTCTGCCAGCCCCAGGTCGCCAGCTTCGGCTACACCGAGGCCCAGGCCCGGGACCTCGGATACAACGTCAAGGTGGCCACATTCCCGTTCACCGCGAACGGCAAATCCCATGGCCTCGGCGACACCACCGGCTTCGTCAAACTCATCAGCGACGCCACGTACGGCGAGCTCATCGGCGGCCACCTGATCGGCCCGGACGTCACCGAGCTGTTGCCGGAGCTCACCCTGGCTCAGCAGTGGGATCTCACCGTGCACGAGGTCGCCCGCAACGTGCACGCGCACCCGACCCTGAGCGAAGCCGTGAAGGAAGCCGTGCACGGTCTGGCCGGCCACATGATCAACATGTGAGCCGCCGGAACGGGCGAGGGCGTCGCCCAAGGGCTGTCCCGTAATCCGTGGTGGACCGGTGCGCGGCGTCAGATGTGGTGCATCGCAAGGCGGAGGGGCGTCCGCATACTGGACGTATGC
>NZ_JBHJWQ010000010.1:0-22808 GCF_042266885.1 Streptomyces sp. NPDC056061
TACGCCATCACGCGTGCGGGCAACGACCGGTGACGCCGCTCAGTACGCCCCGCCTCCTCGATCACCGCGTCAACCACATCCGCGGGAAACACCCGCGTCAGCAACCCCACAGACACCAAATCCGACAACCGGACATCAGAAGACGGCTTCACCCAACCAGAACGCGGCATCCCCCCACAATATCCCAGAGCCACTTAACTGAACGGTATTGAGGCCGGCCCCGGACCGGCTCACCATCACCCGCGACGGCGTCGTCGTCCACCGGTGCCGACGCGCCCTGGCCCGACCCGACACCACCGAACCGCGGGTCACCACCGCGGCCGGCCCCGCGGACGGAACCATCGGCTGAACCGTCGCCCGAGAACGCGAACACACCCCCGAAGAGATGAGCGCCCTGGAGCGGGAGATCCTCGCCCGGGGCGCGCAACTCGCCGCCCACTACAACCAGGACCAGCGCCGGACCGTCACCGTGCACGACGGCCCTGACCCCACCACCGCCCTGGCCAGGAAGCAAACCCCTTGCCCGGCGAAAATGCGGTCCGTGCCTCGGACTCAGAAGCTGCACGCGACAGACCCCCGTACCCTCAGCGAAGTTGACACAGTCCCGGGTCGGCCGACCCATCACGGGACCGACGGACCCCACGACCCGCCCTCACCCGATCTGCAGCACCCCGGCTCCCCACCACACCCCACATCTCACCCCACACCCCCGCAAGTGCCATCTCGGCTCAGCAGACGGCAGAGCCAACGGAAGCGGGTTCGGCGGGCGTCTCGGGAGACTTCGGCGTGTGGCGCCAATTGGTCGAAGCCGTGGAATCCGCCCGACCATATGTGCAGTTCAGCATCTCCGCCGGCTTGCCAGATGCGCGTCGCGTACTGGACGCACTCGTCACGATAGGTCTCCGCGGCACCGGCGTCCACGTAGGCGGGCGGCAATTGGGACAGGTCCGTTGCGCGGGCGGCCGCGGCATAGTACGAGACCTGCGAGCCGTCCCGGTCCTCGCCGAGAAGAGCGGTCCAGCCCAGGCTGTTCGCATGGCGGTCCCACACGCCCAGTCCGGTCATCTGGTGTGCCGAGAGACTGTCGTTACGGTCGTCGAGCATGGGACACATCAGCAACTGGCCGAAGATGCCCGGTCCCTTTCGGTCGCGGGCCATCAGGGCCAAGGCAGCCGCAAGGCCCCCGCCGGCACTGCCGCCGACGGCGATGACACGTTGGCGGTCCACGCCGAGTGTGCCGGTATGGCGGGCGAGCCACAACAGCCCGGCGTAGCAGTCCTCGATCGCCGCTGGGTACGGGTGCTCAGGTGCCAGCCGATAGCCGACGGATACGACCGCCAATTCGAGGGGCTCCGCCCACTCGTGGAGGATCGTCTGCATTCCGGTGCGGCTGGATCCTCCGATCATGCCTCCGCCGTGCATGTGGTAGATGACCGGCGCTTGTCGGTACAGGCCGGTGGGGCGTGCGAAAAGGAGTGGGACGTCCGGTGCTCCGTCCGGACCGGGGGCGAGGAACTCTTGGATCTCGAACCTGCCGTGGTCGCGCAACTCTTCGAGTGAAGGGTCTGCCGTGGCGAGTCGCGCCCGCCACCGCGGGATGTCGTGAACCGTCGTCGGCGCGTTCTCCTGGGGCGCGCCCAGGTTCTCCAAATCCGCGTCGAGTTCGCGAGCGAAGGGCACGGGTGGGGCCGTGGGCTGCGTCTGGTTTCGGTTGCTGTTCATACGCCTTTCGGCCTCTCGGTGTGTTCGCCGAAGATCTCGGAGTGAAGTGGACAGTGCCGTGATCCAGGTACGACGTCGTGTCTGCGGAACGATCGATCGGTTGGCTGCTGCAGAGCGTGTTGATGCCGAGCACCGCCAGATCACCCGGCTGTGTCCGACACTCGTCGAACTCGTTGTGGAAGATGGCGGCGCCCCGTAGATGAAGCCGGGGCGCGCCCAGCCGTACTCCACCGGCGCCACCGCACGGCGAGCGTGCGATGGCGCGCGTGGATCGGCGCGTGACAACGGCGTTCGAAGGAGGAGGCGGGTCGATCGTGTGAGGACCCGCCTCCTGACCCGCTTGTCGAGGTGCCCGATCCAAGACGGTCAGGTGCCCAGGTCTCGGCGCTGATGCATCCGTCCGTTCCTGTCGAGCTCGATGATGGTGTCGACGCCGATCCGTTCGAGGAACGCGAAGTCATGGCTGACGATGAGGAGGGCGCCTCGGTACGTGTCGAGGGCTTCGGCGAGTTGCTCGACGCTGGCGATGTCGAGATTGTTCGTCGGCTCGTCCAGGATCAGCATCTGGGCAGGCGGTGCGGCCAGGAGGAGCCGGGCGAGCGAGACCCGGAATCGCTCCCCGCCGGAGAGTGTGCGGACGGAGCGGTCCACGCTGTCACCGCGAAGGAGCAGCCGGGCAAGCTGATTGCGGATGGTGCCGGCCGGCGTGCCCGGGGCGACGGCCTGCACGTTCTCCATCGCGCTGGCGTCGTCATCGAGCCCATCGAGGCGTTGCGGGAGGAAGCCGATGAGTTCGGTGAGAAGGCGGCCGTGCGGTCGCCCCGGCGTCGGCTCGGCACGCTGAACGAGCTGCTCGATCAGCGTCGACTTCCCGGCACCGTTCGCACCGACGAGCGCCACCCGTTCCGGCCCCTGGATCACGACGGTTCGGCCCTCGTCCTCCAGTTCCGCCAGCCGCCGTCCTCGTGGGACGTCCGGATCGGGCAGGACGAGATGGATGTGTTCCTCGTCGCGGACGCGTGCGTCCGCGACGTCGACGGCGGCCTGTGCGGCTTGGACTTTGTTGTCGAGAGTGGAGCGCAGTGATCCTGCGGATGCCTGAGCCTTGCTGGCGCGGTTGCCGGCGAGGATCTTCGGGATGCCGCCGTCCTTCTGGGTCTTCTTCCCTGTCCGTTCACGGCGCGCCAGCTTCGTCTCCGCCTCGATGCGCTGCCGTTTCTCGACCTTGAGTGCCTGCTGGGCTGAACGTGCGGCCTGCGCCGCGGCCGCCTGCTCCTGCTCCTGGTGTTCCTTCCATGCGCTGTACGGGCCGCCGAACATCTCCAGGGTGCCGCCGTGGAGCTCGGTGGTGTTGTCCATGTGCTCCAGAAGTTCGAGGTCGTGGCTCACGACCACGAGCGTCCCGGGCCACTGGTCGACGAACTCGGCAAGCTTGGCGCGTGTGGCACGGTCGAGGTTGTTGGTGGGCTCGTCGAGCAGCGTGATCGGCGTGCGCCGGATGCGCAGACCGGTGATCGCGATGAGCATGCCCTCTCCGCCGGAGACCTCGGCCACGCGGCGGCCGAGGTCTGCGGCGGAGAACCCGATCTGGTGCAGTGCTTCGTCGGCACGGGACTCGATATCCCAGTCGTCACCGATCGCATCGAAGTGGCGTTGGTCGACGTCGCCGGACTCGATCGCCTTCATCGCGTCGAGGATCTCGTGGACGCCGAGCAGTTCGGCGATGGTGGTGTCCTGCCGCAGTGTGAGCGTCTGCGGCAGGTAGCCGACCTCGTTCACGGTGTCGATCTGCCCGGCAGTCGGCTGCAGGTCACCGGCGATGAGCCGGAAGAGGGTGGACTTGCCGACGCCGTTGCGGCCGATCAGCCCGGTTCTACCGGCAGTGAAGGTGCCGTTGACACCGGCGAGCGCGACGGTGCCGTCGGGCCACTCGAAGGTCAGATCGCGCAGCGTGATGGCGGACTTCGTGGACATGGACAGTGCTTCTCTCTTCTCTTGCCCGTCAGCCGACGGGCGAGACGGGGGTCAGTTCTGTGTCGGCCGAGGCAGCCTCCGGGGCAGACTCGGCGAAATACCTCGCGTGCAATTGCCCGCAGGCGGCGTCGATGCCCGTGCCGAACTGGCGCCGTCTGGTCGTGTGCACGCCGCGCGCGGTGAGCCCGCGCACGAACTCCTCCACGCGGATCGAGGATGGTGCGCGACAGTCCGGCGCAGCGCCGGCCGCTTCGTTGTAACGGATGACACTGACGTGGAACAGCTCGGGCCTGGAGCGCTGGTGGACCAGCTCGGCGAGGGCAGCGAGGTGGTCGTCGCTGTCGTTGACACCGGCAATGAGCAGATAGGCCAGGTAGACCTTGCGACGCCTCGTGGCTGCGTGTCGGTCGAGGATGTCGAGGCTCTGCGCGAGCGGGAACGTCTCCTCGAGCGGGATGATCTGCGCCCGCTCCTGCTGAAACGGCGAGTGCACCGAGAGTGTGATCGTCACCTGCGGGTGCTCATCCACGAGGCGTGCGAGATTCGGTGCGAACCCGACCGTGGAGACCGTGACCCGTCGCGCGGACATGTCGGCGTAGGCGGCGTCGGTCAGCAGCGTCAGCGCATCGAACACATGCGGGTTGGCAAGCGCCTCACCCATGCCCATGAACGCGACACTGGCCGGCCTCGGCAGGCCCGCGCGCGTCCATCGCGGATGCATCACCTGCGCGACGATCTCGTCCGCTGTGAGGTTGCGGATCAGGCCGACCGCCCCAGTGGCGCAGAAGGTGCAGCCCAGGCCGCATCCGGCCTGCGACGAGATGCACATGGAGTCCCATCCGGCTCGATAGTGCGAGACGACTGTCTCGATCCGCGCTCCGCTTTCCGATGCGAACAGCACCTTCTCGACCTGCTCGTCCCGTTGCACCTCCAGCGGAGTCAGCGGGTGCAGCAACGGCCCGAACCGCTCCGCGAGCTCGTCGCGAACGTGCGCCGGGAGGGCATGGACGTCGGCGAAGGTCTCGGCCGTCGAGCTCTGCCACGCGGTGATGAGCTGGTGAAACCGGAACGCCGGCATGCCTGTCTGTGCGAGGTGATCGCGAATGCGCATCCAACGGCTCCTTGCGGTCAGGACGGTGCTCATGCGTCACCACCGGTAGGAGGCAAGACCTCACGCCCCCGGTGGAAGCCGCAGTGCCGGCAGGCACGATGCGGAGGTGCGGCCTTGCCGCAGAAGGGATTTGAACAGGTGGTGAGGGCCGGAGCGCCGGTCTTCCAGTGCGCTCGGCGATGACGAGTGCGGGAACGCGAAGTGCGATGTTGCATGGCAATGCCCCTTCGTGAACGGGTTGTGTGAGCCGGCGGAGCCGGCAGGACAACCGACCACGGGGCCGTGTGTCGATGAGGCGAGAAGTGCGAGCGGAACTGGCAAGGAGCCACGCTCCTGCGGCGTGGGAGCCACTACCCGAATGCCGGGCAGGAGGAGGTTGCATGCCCAGCAGGTCGTAGTCGCGCGTTCGCAGTCATGCACCCGGGACCGAGGTCGGTGCGATGCGAACGTACCGGCGAGATTCACGCCGCCGTGTCAACGCCCGGGAAGGGCGGACTCACGCGCGTGTGTTGAGAAACAATCGTTCACCGATGTGGACGACGCCCACACGAGTGAAAGCCACCGGCAGTTCGGTGGCTAGAACCTGTCTACCTCAATCAGTCCCATGTCCGCACCTTATCAGCCCTGCATTGCCGGTCAGTACGCAGCCGTCTCCGTCAGTGGCGTGTGCGGCAGCCGGCGGTCCAGGGCTCCCGGCAGATGCCCGGCACCCGGTTCCGCAGGCAGCGCCCCTCGTTCGGGCGCAGCAGACGCAGCGCCCGCAGCGCCTTGCAGGGAATGTCCTCACGCCCGCCGAGCCGGTGTCCCATCGGCGTGACAAGTACGAAGTCCTCGTCAGGCAGCGGGAGTTCGGCCCACCCCGGGCGCCCCGGGCAGAATCGCGGGTAGCTGCAGATCGAGCCTCCCCCGCGGCCGGCCCGTCGAGCAGTGACGAGGTCTGCTCCTCGTGTGCGCTCGTAGCCTTCGGACGCATCTTCCCGGCCGAAGGGATCGCCGTAGCGGAAAGTCATGGTCGCCGGTGCGAGACGCATGGCGCGGCAGGGCTCCTTCGCGAGGAACTCGGTCAGCCGGTCAAGGGCGGGCTGTACGACGACGGCCGACAGCATGAGAGAGACTGACGCCAGCGTATGACGCTGATGGATCCGGGGGCAGTTCCTGCCACATTTCGGTCCCGGTCCCAGCCGATTCCGGGCATCAGGGCCTGGACTCCAGCTCGCCGGTCACGCGGAAGGACCCGTCCATGGGACGGGCCCTTCCGCGTTTCTACGGCGCCTCAGTCCCTGAGTTACAGGAATTCACCACTGCCTGGCCGGCTCCGGCCGCGGTGGCCGAGAGGCCGATGGCGGCGACAGCAGTTGCGGTCTCGGTGATGTGCGTCAGGACCAGGATCATCATGGCGACGATCGAGGACGGGCCGCGGAGGTCGAGCCCAGCTCGTACCGTGATGTCGAAGAGTTCCCACGGGCCCTCGCACTACTGAGCGCTCATATGAAACGGATTTATCCGAACCAGTCCCGGAGGAACTACTGAATTACGGGACGAGGATCCAGAGATACCACGTGCTGCCCTCTTGGGAGCAGAAGGCGCTGCCGGCGTAGGAGTCCCGCATGTCTTCACACTGTCGCTGGGAGTCCATCTTCATCTTTTTCCAGTACTCGGCAACCGCTGCCACGCCGGTATCGGAGGGGGCAGGGGCTGCCTGTGCGATGGTGGCTGTACCGCCCGTCAGCAGGGCGGCTCCCAGTGCGGCGCCGGTGAGCCAGGTTCGTGCACGCATAACTTCTCCTTTTCTTTGACCATTTCACCCGACGCGGGCGCGGCCAGGTGCTGAATACGCCCCGAGCGGGGCATGCCTTCTCCTGCCGCAAAGCAGGGGATCTTTCTCGCTGCCGTCTCCCGACGGAGCACCACATCGGCGCTCGGTCTCGGCTTCGGCTGGGACATATCCTCTTTGGCCGGGTGCGGTCTCGACAAAGACCGTCGGCTGTAGCCGAATGTCGCTGGGCAGTGCGGATCACACCCAAGAATTCGGACATCGGGGGCTTTATGTTGCGAATCCATTTCACTTCCGGAGATCTGGCGCGGGTGACGATCGGCTACAACAGCTCGCCGCCGGTGAGTGAGGCCGTGATGAGTCTGCAAGCGCTCCGTCGTCGTTCGGACCCGCGGTTCTCCGCGTGGCGGCACACCATCGGAAAGCAGCTGCCCGCGCGGGCGTCGCTGCTCGGTTCCCTGGTGCCGGCCTCCGGCTGGGCCCCGGACTTCCTCACCCCGGGACCCGATCACGCGTCCCCCACCACGGGGGCGTTCGACGCGATACGAGCCACGCCGCGCAGGCGTCTCACCGCCGAACTCCGCCGTCTGTCGGGCGGCCACCGCCTGCCCGCCTGGACGCAACAGCTGGCCGACGGCGACCGCGCAACGCTGGACGCGGTGACCGACACGTTGGCCGCCTACTACGACGTCGCGGTATCCCCGTTCCTCGACCGGATGCGGGCCGTACTGGACGCGGACCGCGCCTGGCGGGTGCACACCATGGCGCACCTCGGCGTCGGTGCAGTACTGGCCGGCCTGCACCCACAGGTGCGCTGGGAGGAACCCGTGCTGGAACTCCCCGGCCCGCCCGGACAAGAGCAGATCGACTTCCACCTGGAGGGGCGCGGACTCCTCCTGTCCGCCCACATCTTCTGCGGCTCCCGCCCCCGGACACTGCTCAACGAAGTGGGCACCCCCGTCCTCGTATACGCACCCGTCTGGAATCTCCGGAGCGACAGCCTCGTCGCCGCACCACCGGACACCCGGCCACACGCATCGACGTCCCTGGCGACACTGCTCGGCCGCACCCGCGCGGTCGCCCTGGAAGCGCTGGCATCCCCCGCCGGACACAACACCAAGCAGATCGCCGAAATCCTCGCCATCTCACCCGCCACAGCCTCGGAACACGTCACCGCACTACGAGACGCCGGCCTCGTCACCAGCCTCCGACAAGCCAACACCGTGCGACACACCATCACCGCCCTGGGTGCCGACCTCATCTCGGCCGCGACCGGTACCAGGGGAATCCAACTGCCCTGAGAGAGCCGCACACACCGCCGTCGGCCTCGTTACGGGTCGATGTGCGGATCTGCGGTTTCGCCCTCTTCTTCGCGTCGGGTGTGGCGTGTACCACAAAGACGGGCGGGAACTGGTGCGTTGAGGCGTACGACTGCCTGACGGCAGGGCGATTCCGGCGGCAGCCCCGCCACACCGCGGACGGCAACTCCGCCGTGCCCCGGATGAGAAACGGGCCGCACCCGCACGTCGCGGTTCCGGCTTCCCTGCGCTTCGGCTTCCCCACGACAGGAGAGTCATGAACCGCAGACACCTGCTCCGCGCCTCCACCGCCCTCGGTGCCGCCGGAGCCGTGACGAGCATTGCCACCACCGCGGCCTCGGTGGATCCGTCGACCTCCAGGGCGGGCACGGGGCCGCTTCGGCCGGGCGCCGGGCCGTTGCGTGTACACATCGTCATGTTCGACGGCGTGGAGGAACTCGACTTCGCCGCCCCGTACGAGGTCTTCGCCGCCGCCGGGTTCTTCACCGACCGGACGGTCGATGTCCGTTACGTCAGTGCCACCGGCCCCGGAACGGTCCGGGCCGCGTACGGGACCGAGATCCGTGTCGAGCACGGCTGGGCACCTCATCAGGCCGACATCCTGGTCGTGCCCGGTGGTGGCTACGCGCGCCGCGACAGCCCGGGGGTGTGGGCCGAGATCCGGCGCGGCACCCTGCCCAAAGCCCTGGCGGCGGCACGGCGAGGGCCCACGATCAGTGCGGTATGCACCGGCACGATGCTCCTGGCCGCCGCCGGCCTGACACGCAACCGCCCCTGTACCACCCATCACAAGGCGAGGGCCGACCTGGAGAATCAGGGAGGCGTGCTCAAGAGCGCCCGTGTCGTGGACGACGGCGATCTGGTGACGGCGGGCGGCATCACGTCCGGCCTCGATCTCGCGCTGTGGCTCGTACGCCGGGAGCTCGGCGCGGATGGCGCGACCGAGGTCGAGGCGATGCTGGAGTACGAGGCTCGTGGCACGGTCTGGGTGTCCGACGGGCGGCGGTGAACGACGCGGGGCCATCACCGTCCCCGTCCGGGCATCCGGAGCGCACAACCGTCGGCGGGCCGGAACTGCGGCCGACCGGGCATCCGTGGATATTGCGGGCACTGTCGGCCGCCGTGCACCCACCGCCTCCGAGGGCCTCGTGTCGGGCGCCCCGGCAACCAGGTCGGCGGGTCATTCCTCCAGGGCTGCCGCGATGCGGTCGAGGTCCTGGAGGAGCGCTGTCACGCGTTGCGGCGGGATCGCCTTCACCAACGGGGCCGGGAACGTGGGAAGCCTCGCAACCGACGACAACGCGGGAGGCGGATCCGCAGGGCCGGGGGCCCGCGGTGGAGTCCGCCCACGGCCTCACAGGCTTGCGAGGAGGCCGTCGAGCGGGAGCGGTGTCCGGTCCGGCGCGAGGGCCTCGACGAGGAGACGGCCGTAGCGAATCTTGCGGCCCTTCTTCGTGCCGAGGAAGCGCCGCATCTGCTGGTGTCGGGGCCGGCCGTGCTGTGCGGGCTGGCGCTGGAAGGTCTGCCAGGCGCGGAAGTCGCCCTCGGCGCGGAGGATCTCCTCGACTCCTGCCGTGCCGAGCGCGCGGATGAGTTCGTCCTCCAGATCCGCGGCGCATACGTAGATGTCCTGGAGGGGTGACTGGGACCGCGTCAGGCCGCGCTCATAGAATCCCTGTTCGCCCTCGTCGCAGAGTCCGGTCAGGCGCAGACCGAGGCCGGGCGGCCCGAGGAGGCCGGCATAGCGGCCGACGCTCATCGCCCCGCCCATCGGCACGACACACACGCCCTCGGTGGCCAGGTCCCGGCCGCGTCGGGCGGCCAGCGCCTCGACGGCCGCGAGATCGCTCAACCCTTCCAGGAGCACCGCGGTCCGCGCCCCCACACTTTCCGCCAGATCGCGCGCCGGCCCGTCGGGACCGCCCGCTGCCCAGTTGATGACCGCATCCCGGAATGCCCTCATGTCCGCCATGGGGCAAGTCTGCGCCCTCACCGGTGTCACGACACGGGATTATTCGGCGACCTACGGCTGTCCCGTGAACCGTGACGGATCGGCGCCCGGCGTCGGATGCGGTGCATCGCAAGGCGGAGGGACGTCCGCACACCGAATGTATGCGGACGTCCCGACAACGCGGCGCGGAATGGGGCCTCCCCTGCTTGAGCACAGCCGGGAGCCTGGGGAAACGGGTGTCGTCGTGCACGATGAATGTCACCGAGATCGGTGCTGAACCACGCCATGTTCGCCCCGACCGCCCCCACCGGTCGGCGGTGTCGTGCTCAGGTGCGGCCAGGATCGCGACCGGGCCGCCGAGTGAGCACCCGCTGACCGCGAAGGTGTCGAGCCCTTCGGCTTCGGCCGCCGCGACGAGCTGGTCCGCCAGCTCATCGACCTCAAGGCGGCTGGACGCCACCGGGGTGGCACCGGAGCCGGGGCAGTCGACCCCGACGACGGTGTGCCGCGCGGCGAGCCCTTCCATGATCTACCCGTAGTTGGCCTCGATGCCGCCGCCCGCACCATGGGCGAGCAGGAGGCCGGGGCCCTGGCCCCGGACCGTACGAGCGAAGGAGGCCGGGGGCGGTGTCGTCATCACCTGGAGTTCCATTCAGGGCATTGTCTGCCGCACTCGACAGCTATAGCGATCGCTAAAGTCGAGTGCGGGAACGACCGCACCAGAACGTCTTTAGCGATCGTTATAGCCAGGTGCTAGGCTGTGGCCATGAGCAGCGTGAACATCCCGCCCGAGGTCACCAGGAATGGGGCCAAGCCGACCCGCCGCGCGTTCGACCGCGATCAGGCACTGGCCGCCGCCCTGCGGGAGTTCTGGACACACGGGTACGACACGACGTCCATCGCCTCGCTGACCGAGGCGATGGGGATCAGGCCGCCGAGCCTGTACGCCGCTTTCGGTGACAAGCGGCAGCTGTTCGAGGAGGCCGTCGAGCTCTACGCGCACACCTACGGCGTCGTACCGGCGCCCGGATCGGATGCCCGCTCGACCATCGCCGCGATGTTGCAGCACCTCGCTGCGGACTACACCGACCCGAGCCATCCGCCCGGCTGCCTCGTCATCAGCGCGGCGACCAACTGCGGCCCCGGCTCGCAGGACATCAAGGCCAAGCTGCGCGCCATGCGTGAGAAGACCAAGGCCGCGATCGCCTCCAGCATCCGCGTCGACATCGACGCGGGGCGCCTCCCCGCCGCCACGGACGCCGACGGGCTGGCCGCCTTCTATGCGGCGGTCATCCAAGGGATGGATCAGCAGGCCCGTGACGGGGCGGACCGGGAGACACTGCGGCGCATTGCCGACGCCGCGATGGTGGCATGGCCGGCTGCGCCGCCCCCGACCGCCACCGGTGCGAGCGGCCGGGAAGTCGGCCAGGGGAGCCGGCCATGACGCTGCGCGGGGCAAACGTTGCGGGGAGCGGCACCGGGCCGTCCCCGGACACGAACGGGAGGTCGAGGACCGTGGCGGACGAGCAGGAGCCGACCGAATCCCAAGGACGGCACCGGCGGGACAGCTGCACCGCCCGTCCCGGCATGTGGGGCGAGCAGCCCTCCGCCCCGGCCGTCCGCGCGGCCGACGTGTTCCGTTCGGCCGGGGCCCGCGACGTGCCGGAGCTCGTCGGCGGGCACGGCCGCGACGCCCACTTCGGCGCCGGCACCGACCACGGCAACAGCGACAGCATCCATGAACACGGGGGCTTCGCCGTCCACTTCGCCGACCGCGCCCTGGCCGACGCCGACGCCGTCGCCGAAGGCTGGCCCCCGAACGAGGTCCATGCCTTCGAGGAGGGCGACCTGCCCCGCCGGCCGTCGCTCGTCACCCAGGACCTGCCCCGATGACCGCGACACCCGTACCGGACATCAGCGTCGACGGCACCGGTCTGCTCTGCGTCACCCTCCTGCTCCGCCTGCGTGAGCGGATCGACGGCGCCGCACCGGGCACCGTCGTGCACGTCATCGCCACCGACCCGGCCGCCCCGCTCGACCTGCCCGCCTGGTGCCACATGACCGGCCACACCTACCTCGGCCCCGTCCCGGGCACCGGCCGGCCCGTGTACGCGCTCCGGCTGACCGCCGACGCGCTGCCCACCCGACCCGACGCGCCGTGGCATCCAGCCCCTGCCGCCCCTGCTCAATCGTCCTGATCCCGGTCGGCCGTGACGAGGTCGCGCAGCGGGCGCAGGCCGCCGCCGGGGGTGCGGTGGCGGGGGCGACGTGCTCACGCGCCGATCGAAGCGGCATGAGGACCGGGAGCCCGACGCGGCCGGGATCGGCCGCAGGGCCCCAGGCAGCGCGGTACGGTTCGGGGCAGTCCCGCCCATGGCCGCAGGCAACCCGGTGATCCGTGCCGCCGTCCTCAACGACAGGTCGTCTCAAGGAGGTCATGCGGTGGGTACGCGCGCCGACATCGTCACACCGCTGCCGGAACTGCTCGGGCAGCACGCCCGACACCTCGGGGACAAGGTCTGTTTCCAGGACGGGGCCAGGAGTGTGACCTACCGGCAGCTGGAGCGGAGGACCGCGCGGCTGGCCGGTCACCTGGCGGCGCTCGGCCTGGCGCGCGGCGACCGGGTGGCCGTGCTGCTCGGCAACCGCGTCGAGACGGTCGAGAGCCTGCTCGCCGTCACCCGGGCGAGCTGCGTGGGCGTGCCCCTGGACCCCGGGCACTCGGAGGAGGAACTGACCCGCTTGCTGGACGACAGCGGGGCGCGGGTGCTCATCACCGACCGCGCCCATCCGGCGCGGCGGCGAACGCTTCCGTTCCGGCCCGGGACGACCTTCGTGGTGGTCGAAGGCGGCGACGAGGACGCGGCCGGGCCGGGGAACACTCCCCCGCGCTCGAAGGTCGAGGAATCGGCGGACGAGGCCGACGGAAGCGGTGCCCGGCCCGCCGCGGTCGCGGGTGGCGTCCTGCGGTACGAGGAGTTGGCGGGTACGCAGCCGCGGACGCCGGCCCGGGACGACCTCGGACTGGACGACGTGGCCTGGCTGCTCTACACCTCGGGCTCGTCCGGCGTGCCCAAGGGTGTCCTGTCCACCCAGCGCCAGCGCCTGGCACCGGTCGCGACGGGCCTCGTCGGCATCCTGGGCCTGTCCGAACAGGACCGCGTGCTGTGGCCGTTGCCCCTCCACCACGCGATGAGCCAGATCGTGTGCTTCCTCGGGGTGACCGCGGTGGGAGCGAGCGCGGTGCTGCTCCCCCGGTTCTCGGTGGCGGGGGTGCTCGGCGAACTGCGGCGCGCGGACGCCTCGTTCACCCTGCTCGGCGGGGTCCCGACCACGTATTCGGCGCTGCTCGACGCGGTCCGGGACGAGGCGTGGCGCAACGACGGCGGCGGGATCGGCGCGCCCTCGCTGCGGGGGTGCGTCAGCGGTGGCGCCGCGGCGGGGCCCGGGTTCCGCGAGTCCTTCGAGGCGGTCTGCCGGGTCCCCTATCTGGAGCACTACGGCAGCACGGAGGCGGGACCGGTCACCATGGCGGCGCCGGTCGGGGCGACGGCGTCCGGGCCGTGCGGCCGGGTGCTGCCCGGCACCCGGGTGCGGGTCGGCGGAGGCCCCGACGGCCGGGACACGGGCGAGGGCGAGTTGTGGGTCAGCGGGCCCGGGGTGATGGCCGGTTACCACGGCAGGCCGGAGGCCACCGCGGAGGTACTGCGTGACGGCTGGTTCCGCACGGGCGACTTGGCCAGAATCGATGCCTCCGGTGCACTGGCGATCACCGGCCGGGCGAGTGATCTGATCATCCGGGGCGGGGTGAACGTCCACCCCTCGGAGGTGGAGGCGGTGCTGCGGCGGCTGCCGGGGGTGGCGGACGCCGCCGTGGCCGGACGTGCGCACCCCGTCTTCGGCGAGGTGCCGGTCGGCTATCTGGTCGCCCAGCCCGGTGGCGGTGTGCTGGACAGGGCGCGCATCCTTGCCGCCTGTCGTGCGGAACTTTCCGGTTTCAAGGTGCCCGTCGAACTGTTCGAGGTGGCGGACCTTCCTCGTACCGCTTCCGGGAAGACGCTGCGGCGGGGCCTCGCCGGCCTGCCGGCGCGGGCGCTGGGCGCGGAGGCCGCCGGGAGGCCGTCGGAGAGTCTGCTGGCCCTGGTACGGGGCGAGGTGGCGGCCGTGCTCGGCTGTACGGCCGAGGCGGTGGAGCCGAGCACGGCGCTGCGGGACCTGGGCATGGACTCCCTGACGGCGACGGTGCTGCGGGAGCGGTTGTCGGCGGTGACCGGCCTGCCGCTCTCCGAGGCCGTCGCCTTCGACTTCCCCACGGCCGCCGCGCTCGCCGCCCATCTCGGGGAACGGGACGCCGCGGTACCGGCCGACGCCCGGGCCGTGCACCGGAGTGCGGCCCGGTCGGACGACGACCCCGTGGTGATCGTGGGGATGGCCTGCCGCTATCCCGGGGACGTGGCCTCTCCCGAGGAACTGTGGCAGCTGGTGGCCGACGGGAGGGATGCCATCGGTCCCTTTCCCACCGACCGGGGCTGGGACGTCCGGGCGCTGTACGACCCGGATCCCGGACGGCCGGGACGAACATACGTGCGCGAGGGCGGTTTCCTCTCCGGTGCGGACCGCTTCGACCCCGGCTTCTTCGGCATCTCCCCCCGCGAGGCGTTGGCCATGGATCCGCAGCACCGGCTGCTGCTCGAAGTGGCGTGGGAGGCATTCGAGCACGCCGGTCTCGTCCCCGGCACCCTGCGCGGCTCGGCGACCGGGGTGTACGTCGGGCTGATGTACAGCGACTACGCCCGCCACCTGACGAGGACGCCCGAGCACGTCGAGGGGTACCTCGGCCTCGGCAACGCCGGAAGCGTCGCCTCGGGGCGCATCGCGTACACCTTCGGACTCGAAGGCCCGGCCATCACCGTGGACACGGCGTGTTCCTCGTCCCTGGTGGCCCTGCACCTGGCGGCCCAGGCGCTGCGCCGGGGCGAGTGCGCCTTCGCATTGGCCGGCGGCGCCACGGTGATGTCGGGGCCCTCGTCGTTCGTGGAGTTCAGCCGCCAGCGGGCACTGGCTCCGGACGGCCGGTGCAAGGCGTTCGGCGCGACCGCCGACGGCACGGGGTGGGCCGAGGGGGCCGGCATGCTGCTGCTGAGCCGCTTGTCCGAGGCCCGCCGCGCCGGACTTCCGGTACTGGCCGTGGTGCGCGGCTCGGCGGTGAACCAGGACGGGGCGAGCAACGGACTGACCGCACCGCACGGACCGGCGCAGCAGCGGGTGATCCGGCAGGCACTCGCGGACGCGGGGCTGGGTCCCGGCGACATCGACGCGGTCGAGGCGCACGGCACCGGCACCCGGCTGGGGGACGTCATCGAGGCGGAGGCATTCTTCGCGACCTACGGGCGCCACGCGCGGCAACGTCCCCTCCGGCTGGGCTCGGTGAAGTCGAACATCGGTCACACCCAGGCCGCCGCCGGAGTGGCCGGCGTGATCAAGATGGTGCAGGCGATGCGGCACGGTGTGCTGCCGCGTACGCTGCACGCCGACGAACCGACCCCCCGCGTCGACTGGTCCACGGGGCGGATCGCGCTGCTGGGCCGGGCGGTGGAGTGGCCCGCGACCGACCGTCGGCGCCGGGCTGGGGTGTCGTCGTTCGGTATCGGCGGCACCAACGCCCATGTGCTGCTCGAAGAGGCTCCCGACGGCGGGAGGGCCGCGCCGCCGTGTGCCGTGGCGGACGGCGGTGCCTCCGAGGCCCTTCTCCGGGATCCGGCCGGATCGGCACGCCGTGGCGGCCCGGCGGGTGACGACGACGTGCAGCATGACACCGGGGCATGCGCGCCCGGCCCGGTCGCGATGAGGATCCCCAGCGGCCGCGTCGGGTCCGGGGAGGCGGTGCCGGAAGGCGCAGTCCGTCCCGCACCGGCCTCGGTGGCCCTTCCGGTGTCGGCCAGGAGTGTGCCGGGGCTGCGGGCCCAGGCACGACGCCTGTACGAGCAGGTGGCCGCCGCCCCCGAGGTGTCCCCGGTGGACATCGGGTACTCGCTCGCCACCACGCGTACGGCCTTCGAGCACAGGGCCGTGGTGGTGGCCCGGGACCGTGCCGAACTGCTCGGCTCGTTGCGGGCCGTGGCGGAGGGCGACGGACGGAACTCGGTGCACACGGGCACGTCCCGCCACCAGGGCCCGCCGGCCCTGCTGTTCACCGGTCAGGGCAGTCAACGCGTCGGCATGGGCCGCGAACTGTACGCGTCGCGGGATCTGCATCCGGCCTTCGCCCGCGCGTGGGACGAGTGCTGTGCGCTGCTGGATCCGCTGCTGCCGGTGCCCCTGCGGGAGGTCATGTTCGCCGGGGCCGGTACGGAGACGGGCGCGCTGCTGCATACCACCCGGTTCGCGCAGCCGGCGCTCTTCGCCCTGGGCACGGCCCTGTTCCGGCAGTTCGAGGCATGGGGGGTACGTCCCGGCCAGGTGGCCGGGCACTCGCTGGGCGAGGTGACGGCCGCCCATGTCGCCGGGGTGCTGTCCCTCGCGGACGCGTGCACGCTGGTGGCGGCCCGCGGCCGGCTGATGGACGCGCTGCCTCCGGGCGGCGCGATGGCGGCCGTTGCCGCCGACGCGGACGAGGTGGCCGCCCACCTCGCCGGGGCCGGGGGCGCGGTGGAGATCGCCGCGGTCAACGGGCCCGCCTCGGTGGTCGTCTCCGGCGACGAGGCCGCGGTGCGGGAGACCGTCGCGTACTTCGGGCGACGGGGCCGTTCGGCGACGCTCCTGCGGGTCGGCCATGCCTTCCACTCCGCCCGGATGGAACCCGTGCTGGCCGACTTCGCGGACGTGGTCCGGCGCCTGTCCTTCGCCGCGCCGCGGCTGCCCCTGGTCACCGCCGTGGAGGGCCGGGCGGCCACCGATGAGGAGCTGTGCACACCGGAGTTCTGGGTGGACCATGTCCGCCGTCCGGTCCGCTTCGCCGATTCGGTGGCGCACCTGGGCGGACGAGGCGCGGCACACTACGTCGAACTGGGGCCGGACGGGGTGCTGACCGGACTGGTGCGGGATTGCCTCGCCCCGTCCGGACCGGCCCCGGCCGATCCGGGCACGGGCGAGGCGGGCACGGGCGAGAAGGACGGCAGGCCGGGCCCGGTACCGCTGGTCCTGCCGACCCTGCGCGGGACGCGGCCGGAAGCGGACGCCCTGCTCGACACGCTGGCCGTGCTGCACGCCCACGGCGTGCCCGTCGACTGGCCGGCCGTCTTCGCCGGGCGCGGCGGGCGGCGTGTCGCACTGCCCACGTACGCCTTCCAGCGCCGCCGGTACTGGCTGGAGACCACCGAGGGCCATCCGCCCGCGTCCCCGGCGGACGATCCCGCCCATCCCTTCCTGCGGTCGGGCACCCGCACGGCCGACGACGACGGGCTGCTGCTGGGCGGGGTGCTCTCGGCGCACGACCAGCCGTGGCTCGCCGACCATGTGGTGGCCGGGGAGACCCTGCTGCCGGCGACCGCCTTCGTCGACATGGCCCTTCGTGCTGGTGAGCTGGTGGGAGCGGCCGTCCTGGACGAACTCGTCCTGACCGCGCCGCTGCCGTTGTCCCCGGACGGTGCCGTCGCCGTGCAGGTGAAGGTGGCGGGGGCGGACGACGCGGGACGACGGGCCGTGCTCGTCCACTCCCGGCCGCACACTCCCGCGGGTGACGGGCCCTGGCTCCGGAACGCCGTCGGCACGCTCTCGTCGGCGCGGCCGCCCGCAGACGGGGAGGAGCACGCCGTCGGGACCGGCGGCGCGCCCCGGCAGCACGCGTCCTGGCCACCGGAGTCGGCGACCCCCCTGCCTTCCGGCGGTCCGGAAACCGGGCCGTACGAGCGACTGGCCGCCGACGGGTTGCACTACGGCCCCGCCTTCCGGGGCATGCGCGCCGCCTGGCGGCACGAGGGGGAACTCTACGCCGAGGTCGCGCTGCCCGAAGCGGCCCGGGCCCCGCGTCCGGGGGCGGACGGTCCGGAGTTCGTCCTGCATCCCGCACTGCTCGACGCGGCACTGCACGCCCTGGCCCTGGACCATGCCACGAACGGTTCCGGGACGGCCGGTCCGGCGGCCGGCGAGGTGTCCCTGCCGTTCGCGTTCAGCGATGTGCGCGTGCACGCCACCGGTGCGAGCCGCCTGCGGGTCCGGGTGACACCCGGGCCCGACGGACGGGCCGGGGTGGAACTGAGCGACGAGACGGGCTCACTCGTGGCGACGGTCCGTTCGCTGACGCTCCGGCCCCTTCCGCCCACCGGCTCGGCGACGGCGGACGCGGTCGCCGGTGCGCTCCACCGGACTGACTGGGTGCCGCTGACCGAGCCGCCCGCCCCCGTGGCGATGCACCGTTGGGCAATTCTGGGCACGGCGGGCACACGGCTGGTGGACGCCCTCGCGCCCCCGGGGTCCGGGGTCCCGGTGCACCACACCCCGGCGGCATGTGACGGGGCATCGGCCGTCGTCGTGGCAGCGTGCCCGCAGTCCGCCACGAGTGGCGGCGCGCAGGACCAGGCCGCCGAGTTGCTGCGGGCGGCCGACTGGGCACTCGGCCTCGTGCAGGAGTGGCTCGCCGCACCGCACCTGGTCCGTTCCCGTCTCGTCCTCGTGACGTCCGGTGCCGTCGCTCCGGCCGATGCCGGTTCCGCCGTGGACGGTGCCGTCGGCCGCGCCGCCGACGACGAGTCCGACGGGGCGGGGTCCGTGCCGTCGCACGCACCGGTGTGGGGACTGGTCCGCTCGGCCCTGCGGGAGAACCCGGGCCGCTTCGCCCTGATCGACGTGGACGAACACCCCGACTCCTGGAGTGCCCTGCCCGCCCTGCTCGCCGCCCCGGTTGTGGAGGCAACCGTACGCCGGGGAACCGCGTACGTGCCGAGGCTGGTGCCGCTGGCCGCGGTGGCGCCGATGCCGCAGGAGCGTCGGCCGCTCGATCCGGAGGGCACCGTCCTGGTCACCGGCGGCACCGGATTCCTGGGCATGCTGGTGGCGCGGCACCTGGTCACCACCCACGGCGTCCGGCATCTGCTGCTCGTCGGCCGACGCGGGCCGGACGCCCCGGGGGTCCGGGAACTCGTCGCGGAGCTGGGCGAGGCGGGCGCCCGGGTGGCCGTTCGCGCCTGTGACGTCGCGGACCGGGCCGCGCTCGCCGCCCTGCTCGACGCGGTACCAACGGCCCACCCGCTGACGGGTGTGGTGCACACCGCCGGGGTGCTGGACGACGGCGTCGTCGCGGCGCTCACCACCGACCGTCTGCGGCGGGTCCTGCGGCCCAAGGCGGACGCCGCTCTCGCTCTGCACGAACTGACGCGCGGACACGACGTGGCGGTGTTCGCGCTGTTCTCGTCGGTGGCGGGCACCTTCGGCTCCGCCGGCCAGGCCAACTATGCCGCGGCCAACTGCGTGCTGGACGCCCTGGCACGACACCGCAGGCGGCTCGGACTGCCCGGTACGTCGATCGTCTGGGGCCCCTGGCAGCAGAACGACGGCATGATGGCGCACCTCGGCGACGCGGATCTGCGGCGGATGGCCCGCTCCGGGTTCGGTCCTCTCGGGCCCGACGAGGGCCTTGCCCTCTTCGACGCCGCCGTGGCCGGTGACGAACCCGTGGTGGTGGCTGCCCGCCTCACCCCGGCGGCTCTCCGCGGCGGCGAACCGGGGGCGAACCGGCTGCGAACGCCTGCTGTCGGCGCCCGCGACGCGGGCGCCGACCGACTCGGCCGGACGGCGGTGCCGGTTTCCCCCGGCGAGCGGGGCCGGGTGCTGCTCGCCGAGGTCCGGACCCTGACGGCCCGCGTCCTGGGCCATCGGGAGGAGGCGACCGAGATCGACGAGGACGCCCTGCTGGCGGACCTCGGACTGGACTCCCTGGCCGCGATCGAGCTGCGCAACGAGCTCGCGGCCCGGACGGGGCTGGCGCTGCCGCCCACGCTGCTGTTCGACTTCCCGACGCCGCGCGCGCTCGCCGCCGAGCTGACGCGACGTCATGCCACCGGGGCACTCCCCGCCGACGCCGCGTCCGGTGCCCCGGCCCGCCCCGAGGCCGCCGGCCCTCCGGGCTTCCCGGAGCCACCGGCGGACGGCGGCCCGGGGGCGGGCGCTCCGCCGGATGCCCGGGGGCGGTCCGCCGCTGCACCGCACTCCGCAGAGGCCCCGGACTCCCTGGGCGCCCTCTTCCGCACCGCATGCGCCCGGGGACAGAGCTGGGACGGCATGGTGCTCCTCACCGTCGCCGCGCGCCTGCGCCCGGTCTTCGACAGGACCGGCGCGTCCGGTGCGGCGCACGAACCCGTCGTGCTCGCGGCGGGCGGAACGGGGCCCCGGCTCGTCTGCTCCCCCGCGCTCAGCGCGCTCTCCGGACCGCAGGAGTACGCCCGCCTCGGTGCCGGGCTGCGAGGGCTGCGACCGGTCTCCGCGATGCGGCACCCGGGGTTCGAGGCCCGAGAGGCCCTGCCCGCCACCGTGGACGCCCTCGTCACCGCCCAGGCCACTGCCGTCCGCGCGGCCGCGGCCGAGGGTCCCGTGGTGCTGCTCGGGCGCTCGGCCGGTGGCTGGGTGGCGCATGCCGTGGCCGAGCGCCTGGAGTCCGAGGGCGCCGCCCCGGTGGCCGTCGTCCTGGTGGACACCCATCCCCCCGTTCACGACGAGCAGGATCAGGAACTCTCCGCGCTGACCTCCGACATGCTGCGCCGGGCGGCGGAATTCTCCTCCGCCGCCCCCGACCGGCTCACCGCGATGGCGGGGTACTTCGCACTCCTCAGCGGCTGGAAACCCGCACCGCTCGCCTGTCCCACCCTGTACGTGCGGGCCCGGGACCCGCTGCCCGGCGCCGGACCCGCCCCGGACTGGAGCCTGCCGCACTCCGAGATCACCGTGCCCGGGGACCACTTCACCATGCTGGAGGACCACGCCCGCACCACCGCGCTCGCCATCCATCGATGGCTCGACAGCCGGCTCTGAGGACGTCCGCGGCGCACGCGGGTGCGGGCGCGGACGGACTGCTCACCGGGGCGCGGCCCCGTGCCCTCGGCAGGCGCCTCGCACACGGTCGGTGGGCCCGTCACGTCCGAGTATTGGCGCGAAATCGACAGTCGACTCGGGTCCCGCGGCCCTGGTCCGCGTCCCCGCCGGACTCCGCCACGCCCCCGGAGAACTCCCGATGCCGCCCCGGGAGGAGCGCGACGGAACCGTGCACCGGGTGATCGTCCGGAGGCGGAGGGAGGCGCAGAAGTCTCTTGCGCCCGACGATCCTCCTGAAGTGGGCTGTCCCCCATGAAGAAGAGAGACATTGCGGCACTCACCGCGGTCCTGGCCGTGGCCCCCCTTCTGGCAGCGGGTGTGCCGGGGCAGCGTGTGGTGGCCGCCGACTCCGGTGCCGACGGTTCCTCCTCCGTCACGGGGTCGGCGCTCCTGCGCGGAGTGGACCTGGACACGGTGACGATCCCCGAGTTGCAGGCCCGCATGCAGCGCGGGTCCCTCACCTCGTCGGATTTGACCCTGGCGTACCTCCGGCGGATCGAGACCATCGACCCGAAGATCAACGCGGTACTGCACACCAGCCCGACGGCCCTGCGCCAGGCGGCCGCCAGCGACGCCAGGCATCGCCTCGGGAAGGCCCGCGGACCGCTCGACGGCATTCCCGTCCTGCTCAAGGACAATGTGAACACCCGTGACATGCCGACGACGGCCGGGTCGACGGCGCTGGCCGGGAGCCCGCCGGACACGGATGCGGACCTGGTCGGCAAGCTGCGCGCGGCGGGCGCGGTGATCCTCGGCAAGGCCAACATGTCCGAATGGGCCAACTTCCGTGCGGCGAAGCCGACATCGGGCTGGTCTGCGGTGGGCGGGCAGACGAACAACCCGTACGTCCTGGACCGGAATCCGTGCGGATCGTCCTCCGGTTCGGCCGCCGCGCTCGCCGCGTCGTTGGCACAGGTGGCGATCGGCACCGAGACGGACGGCTCCATCGTGTGCCCGGCGGGCATGAACGGGGTCGTCGGCCACAAGCCCAGCCTCGGGCTGGTCAGCCAGTCGGGTGTCGTCCCGATCTCCGCCGAGCAGGACACCGCCGGCCCCATGGCGCGCAACGTCATCGACACGGCGATCACCCTCTCGGTGCTCAGCGGGCACGCCGCGAGTGCCGACGGCGCCTTCGGCGTCTCGGACGCGGCAACGCGCCCCGGCGGCCTGCGGGGCAAGCGGATCGGCCTGTGGCGGCTCTCCTCGCTCGGCGCCGACGTGGACGCTCTGATGACCCGGACCGCGGCGCGGCTGCGCGCCGCCGGGGCCCACGTCGTCGAGGTGACGCCGCCCTATCAGGACAGGCTTGCCGAACTCGAGTTCCCGGCGCTGCTGAGCGAGTTCCACCGGGACATCGACGCCTACCTGTCCACGCGCAACGGGCCGCGCGACCTCGCCGAGCTCATCGAGTTCAACCGCACGCACCCGGTCGAGCGGTCCTGCTTCGCCGGTCAGGAGTTGTTCGAGCAAGCCCTCACCGCGCCGTCGACGACGGACCCGCGTTACCGGGCCATGCGCGCCGAGCTGAAGGACCTGTCCCGGCGGTCCATCGACGAGACCATGGCCGCCCACGGTCTGGATGCCATCGCCTCCCCCGCGAACCCGCCCGCCTGGACGAGCGACTGCGCGCGGGGCGACAACGACGTGATCCCGTCCTCCACCCCGGCCGCCGTCGCCGGGTATCCCTCGCTGTCCGTACCCGCCGGGTTCGTCGGCGAGTTGCCGGTGGGTCTGCTCCTGATGGCCGGCGACCGCCAGGACGCCGAGCTGCTGTCGCTGGGGGCGGCGGTGGAGCAGCGGCTGGACGCCTGGCGGGCACCGCGGTACCTGCCCTCGGTGACGTCCGACGCCACTCGGTGACGCGGTCGGGGCGGGCCCCCCCCCGGAGTGGCCGCGCCGGGCCCCCGCCCCCCCCCGGCCGGGGGGAGAGGGGAG